>NZ_JBHVHQ010000624.1:0-5155 GCF_042800135.1 Streptomyces sp. NPDC057654
AGGCCGACGAGGGCCACGCCTTCGACGGCGGCGAGCGCCGCCGCCGCGGTCAGCCGGGCCGGTCGCGGACCGGCCGGCGCGGGGGCTGGGGCGGCGTTGGGGCTCTGCTTGGGACTCACCCTTGCAGGGTAGCCCGCCGGGCCCGTGAGCGGCCCGCCAGGGAGTGGGCCGGGCCGGGTTCCGTACGGGGCCGGGAGCGGGCTGCGGGGGCCGTGGTGGACGATCCGGGAGACAGGGTGGGAGATGGGCCAGGAGCGGGACGCATACCCCCAGGTAGGTAGTCTGGCGCCCATGCGCGCGCTTCTCGTGGTCAATCCGTCGGCAACCACCACCAGTGCCCGCACCCGCGATGTCCTGGTGCACGCGCTCGCCAGCGACCTGAAGCTGGAGGTCGCGACCACCGAGTACCGGGGCCACGCCCGCGATCTCGCGCGCCGGGCCGCCGAGGACGGCAACACCGGCCTCGTGGTGGCGCTCGGCGGCGACGGCACGGTGAACGAGGTCGTCAACGGCCTGCTGAGCGGCGGGCCGGATGTCTCGGGCCTGCCGCGGCTCGCCGTGGTCCCCGGCGGTTCCACCAATGTTTTCGCCCGCTCGCTGGGGCTGCCCAACGACGTCGTCGAGGCGACCGGCGCGCTGCTGAACGCGCTGCGCGAGGGCACCGAGCGCACGGTGAGTCTGGGGCTCGCGACGGGAACTCCGGGCACGGACGACGAGGGAGTTCCGGAACGCTGGTTCACTTTCTGTGCGGGTCTGGGATTCGACGCCGGAGTCATCGGGCGGGTGGAACAGCAGCGTGAGCGCGGCAAGCGTTCGACCCATGCCCTGTACGCACGACAGGTGATGCGGCAATTCCTCGGCGAGGCGAACCGCCGGCGCGGCACGATCACCCTCGAACGGCCGGGCGAGGATCCGGTCGAGGATCTCGTCGTATCGATAATCTGCAACACCTCGCCGTGGACCTATTTCGGCAACCGGCCGGTTTACGCGAGCCCTGAGGCGTCCTTCGACACCGCCCTTGACCTGCTGGCTTTCACCCGGCTGTCCACTCCGTCGGCCGCCCGCCACATGACGCAGCTGATGACGTCAACGCCGGAGCGCGGCCCGCGCGGGAAGCATGTGGTGGGGCTGCACGACTTGACGGCCTTCACCTTGCATTCCCAGGTTCCACTGCCGTTCCAGATGGACGGCGACCACCTGGGACTGCGAACGAGTGTGACGTTCACAGGCGTACGCCGGGCACTGCGTGTGATTGTGTGAGTGGTAGGGGCTAAAGTCCTTCCACTCGAACGTTTAGGCTGGGTTCCACCCCCTGGAAGTACGGCTGTGACCTAGCCGACACCGAGGAATCCAAAAAAACTTTCCGGAAGGGGTTGTATCCGTCGCCGAGGTTTGCGACTCTCTTCATGGCGATCGGGACGGCCGCTCATCACCGGCCCCCTTGAGAGCCCGAACCCCCTCCTCTTTTCTAGGACCACACGCGTTCTTTCGACGTGGCGTCGGCCCTTCATTCGCGGGGGGATTCGTGAAAGCGTTCACATTCACAAGCGACGTAACCGCAATACGAGGAGAGGTAGCAGCCATGGACTGGCGTCACAACGCCGTTTGTCGTGAGGAAGACCCGGAGCTGTTCTTCCCCATCGGCAACACCGGTCCTGCGCTGCTGCAGATCGAGGAAGCCAAGGCCGTCTGCCGCCGCTGCCCCGTCATGGAGCAGTGCCTGCAGTGGGCGCTTGAGTCCGGCCAGGACTCCGGCGTCTGGGGTGGCCTCAGCGAGGACGAGCGCCGCGCAATGAAGCGCCGCGCCGCCCGCAACCGGGCGCGTAACGCTACCGCCTGACGACGCCCCTCGGCCCCCGAGCCGCAGCGCGCAGTACCCCCGATGCGCACAGCAACGTGAGTTGTGGAGCCCCGGACCGTATCCACGGTCCGGGGCTCAGTGCTGTTCGCTGATAAACAATCAGTGCTTGTCGCCGCGGACCGGGATGTCGAGGATGACGCGCGTGCCGCGCTCCGGCGCGGGCACCATGTCGAACTTCCCGTTCAACTCGCCCTCCACCAGGGTCCGTACGATCTGGAGGCCGAGGTTCCCGGCGCGCTGCGCGTCGAAGCCCGGCGGCAGCCCGCACCCGTCGTCCTGCACGGTGACCCGCAGCCGGGACTCCTCGCGCGCGGCGGCACGCACCGCCAGCACCTCGACCGTGCCCTGCTCCCCCGGCCCGAAGCCGTGCTCCAGCGCGTTCTGGAGGACCTCGGTGAGCACCATGGACAGCGGGGTGGCGACCTCGGCGTCGAGGACGCCGAAGCGGCCGGTGCGGCGGCCGGTGACCTTGCCCGGGGCGATCTCGGCGACCATGGCCAGCACCCGGTCCGCGATCTCGTCGAACTCCACCCGCTCGTCCAGATTCTGGGACAGCGTCTCGTGCACGATCGCGATCGAGCCGACCCGGCGGACGGCCTCCTCCAGCGCCTCCCGCCCCTCCCCCGAGCCGATCCGGCGGGCCTGGAGGCGCAGCAGCGCGGCGACGGTCTGGAGGTTGTTCTTCACCCGGTGGTGGATTTCCCGGATGGTCGCGTCCTTGGTGATCAATTCGCGTTCGCGACGGCGCAGTTCGGTGACGTCGCGCAGCAGTACGAGCGAACCGATGTGGTTGCCCTTCGGTTTGAGCGGGATGGCGCGCAGTTGAATGACGCCGTCGTCGCCCTCGACCTCGAACTCGCGCGGCGCCCAGCCGCTGGCGAGCTTGGCGAGCCCCTCGTCGACGGGGCCGCGGGCGGGCGCCAACTCGGCGGTGGCCTCGCCCAGGTGGTGGCCCACGAGGTCGGCGGCGAGGCCGAGCCGGTGGTAGGCGGAGAGGGCGTTGGGGCTGGCGTACTGCACGATGCCGTCGGCGTCGAGGCGGATCAGGCCGTCGCCGGCGCGTGGCGAGGCGTCCATGTCGACCTGCTGGCCGGGGAAGGGGAACGCCCCGGCGGCGATCATCTGGGCGAGGTCGGAGGCGCTCTGGAGGTAGGTCAGCTCCAGCCGGCTCGGGGTCCGTACGGTCAGCAGGTTGGTGTTGCGGGCGATGACGCCCAGCACCCGGCCCTCGCGCCGGACCGGGATGGACTCGACGCGTACGGGCACCTCCTCGCGCCACTCCGGGTCGCCCTCGCGGACGATCCGGCCCTCGTCGAGCGCGGCGTCCAGCATGGGCCTGCGGCCGCGCGGCACCAGGTGGCCGACCATGTCGTCCTGGTACGAGGTGGGGCCGGTGTTGGGCCGCATCTGGGCCACGGAGACGTACCGCGTGCCGTCGAGGGTGGGCACCCACAGCACGAGATCGGCGAAGGAGAGGTCGGAGAGCAGCTGCCACTCGGAGACCAGCAGATGCAGCCACTCCAGGTCGGAGTCGCCGAGGGCGGTGTGCTGGCGGACCAGGTCGTTCATGGAAGGCACGGCTGCGAGCGTACCCGCGTTCCCCCGAAAGCCCGTTTCGGGCGGTAACGGCGGCCCGTCGAAGGACCCGCCGTAAGGCCCGTCGTAAGGCCCGTCGGGGCGCCTGTCGCCGGGCGGGGGATTCTTCCGTGTCCGGGGCCTCATTACTTCGTCCTACGCATAGACAGCGGCGAATGGTCTAGTCCACAATGGAGTGGTAAAGCCTCCGCTCTCCCCGCACAGGAGGGCGGATCGAGGACCGTGGCGCTCTCTGCCCTGACCGCGTCCCGGACCTCAGTCGGCCTCTCCGGCCGCGGGGCCCGCACACCTCGCGCCACCGGTCCGGCCGATGTCTGCTCCGGGCTGCGGTGCCGGTCGGGTTGAGGGTCCCGTCCTGGCGCCGCGGCCCGAAGTGTTTTCCGCCCCCGGAGCCCCGTACGACGACGCAGGCCCCTCACCCGGCGCGGGTGAGGGGCCTGTCGTACGCGCGTGGCGCCTCAGCGGGTCTCGGTGACCTTCGCCAGGGCGCGCGGGGCGTCCGGGTCCTGACCGCGGGCGATGGTGACCTCGTAGGCCAGCAGCTGGAGCGGGAGGATCTCCAGGATCGGCTGGAGCTCCTCGGGCACGCCGTCCGTCGGCAGGGCGAAGCCCGCGGACGCCTTGGCGACCTCGGCCTCACTGCCGATGACGACGAGGTCCGCGCCGCGGCCGCGGAGCCGCTCCAGGACCGGCTGGAGCGCCTCGCCGCCCTTGCCCTCGGTGACGATGGCGATGACCGGCGAGATGGCGTCGATCATGGCGAGCGGGCCGTGCAGCAGGTCCGCGCCGGAGTAGGAGAGCGCCGGGATGTAGCTGGTCTCCATCAGCTTCAGCGCGGCCTCCTTCGCGGTCGGGTAGCCATAGCCGCGCGAGGTCAGCACCATCCGCTCCGCGAAGCGGTAGCGGCCGGCGAGCTGCTTGACCTCCGCGCCGCGCGCCAGGATCTGCCGCGCCAGCTCGGGCAGCGCCTTGGCGTCCGCGCCGTCGCCGCCGTGCAGCCCCTCGACGAAGAGGTAGAGGGCCAGCAGCTCGGCGGTGTACGTCTTGGTGGCGGGGAGCGCCTTCTCCGGGCCGGCCAGCACGTCGATGTGGAACTCGGAGACCGCCGCGAGCGCCGAGTCGGCGTTGTTGGTGACCGCCAGGGTGATCGCGCCGGCCTCGCGGGCCGCCTTGGTGGAGGCCACCAGGTCCGGCGAGCCGCCGGACTGGCTGACCGTGATGACCAGCACGTCCGTGAGGTCCGGCTGGGCGCCGTACGCCGTCGTCGTGGACATCGAGGTGAGGCCGCACGGAATGCCGAGCCGCACCTCCAGCAGGTACTTGGCGTACAGCGCCGCGTTGTCGGAGGTGCCGCGCGCGGTGAGGAGCACGAACCGCGGCTTCTTCGCGGCGACGGCCTCGGCGATCTCCCGGATCTTCGGCCCGCCCTCGTCGAGGAGGCGGCGCAGCACGGCGGGCTGCTCGGCGATTTCGCCGGACATGATCCGGCCCGGCTGCTCGCTGTGCCGATCGGGAGTCGTGGCGGACATGCTGGGTGCCTCCAAATGGCTGTGTTGCGTACGAACCGCAGACCTCAGCGACCGGCGCCGTTGCCGGTGATGACCTCCGCGGCGGCCCGTCCGCAGACGCGGGCGGCCCCATGAGTCGCGATGTGCGGCGCTCCGGCCGGCGGCGCCTGGGGCACGCCCATCTCGACGA
>NZ_JBHVHQ010000625.1:0-5150 GCF_042800135.1 Streptomyces sp. NPDC057654
GGCGACGGCCGCCGTGCTCGCGCCCGCGATGACGAGGCCCTGCGCCTCCCACGCTTGGCGGGCGGTATTCATGATCGTGGTTTTGCCTGCGCCCGCGATGCCGATCACGGCATCGATGCCGTGTCCGGCGGTGAGGAGCCGCTCCAGCACGGCTCGCTGTTCGTCGGAAAATCCGAAGCCCTGTTGAGTCTCGGCGACGGACAGGGCCATCGCGACCGTGTCGTTGTCGACGACGGCGGCCTCTTCCCGGAGACGTCCAGTGGTCTCGGAAACGATCAACGTCTCGGCGGCGACGATGTCCGCGGTGGTGTACCGGTCGGCGTGGGTGTAGTGCTGGGGCCCTTTGGGGTTGAGCTGGACGGCGTATCCGGCGTGCCGGAGTACGGAGTTGGCGAGCTTCTCAGCCTCGTCGGTGCTGCCGATGCCGTACGGGAGGGCGTCGAGTACGGCGGCGATGGCGGTGGCGTGGGTGAACTCCTTGGAGTGGCTGGTGAGCCCGTCCTTCGGGTCGAAGACGATGCGGCACAGCTCATCCAATGCCGGGTTCTGCTCCTGGCCGTCGGCCTGAATGACGTTACTGGAGATCGCTTCGGGGTCGTCACCAGCAGCGCGGCCTTCGGCCTGCCAGTACTCGCGCAGGACATCGTCCGCGACGCCGGCGGCTTCGCCGTTCTTGGCGGCCTTGGACGCGGCGGAAGCGGCGGTGCGCTCGCGCAGGGTGGCGCTGTCGTAGTCGAGTCCCAGCTTGGTGAGCAGCTCGCGTACCTGGCTGTCGCGTTTGCTGAACAGCTTGATGGTGGCCTTGGGGATGGCGGAGATCTCCCATGCCCCGGTGCGTTCCTCGCGGCGGAAGCGAATGCCGTAGCGGTCGGTGAGTTCGCGACGGACGCGGGCACTCATCAGGGACTGTGTCGCGCGAGCGTGCCGGTGCAGATCCCGACCGCCTGCCGCCACGGTGGACCACTGCCCGTCGGTTCCCTTGACCATGTTGGCCAGCGTGAAGTGCAGGTGGAAGTGCGGGTCACCGTAGGGTGCTCCGTCTACCGGGCGGGCTGCGCGGTGGATCATCATCCATCCGGCAAATCCGCTCGTACCGATCGTGCGGGCTTCTTCGCCGTCGCCGTGCCGGCCGCGCATCGCGTACGCGGCCCATCCCTGCAAGGCGTCGATCGACTCGCGGCCTGCCGAGGTGAAGATCTCTTCCACCTCGGCGGCGATCTCCTCGGGTGCGTAGGCACCGAACACGGAGTAGGTCTTGGGCAGGTCGAGGGTGACGTCAGCGCCCCGGTTGCCGACCTCGACGCGGCCTTCCCGCACAGCGGCCTTGATCTCTTCGGCATCCCAGACCTCGGCGGGATCGAGCCCTGCGGCCTTGGCCAGGGCGACGGCTTCGCGGACGACCATGGGCAGGTCGCGCAGGCGTTGGCCGCCTTCGCCGTGGAGCTGGAGGTAGCGGCGTTTCGTGGAGGCGGTGGTGAACAGGTCCGCGGGCTGCTGCCCGTTCTGGACGGCCCGCGCTTCGACAGCTTTCAGAAGGGCGCGGGCGTCCAGCCGGCCGCCTGCCTCGGCGGCGAGTGCCTTCTCCAGGGCCTCTTCGCCGTACAGTTCGACGGCTTCGACGCCGATGCCGTTCGCGAGGTTCAGCAGGGTGGAGGCCGGGACGCGGTGGGACTCACCGAATCTGGTGAGCTGGCGTTCCATACGCCGGAAGGCGTCCTTCTTCCGCTGGGAGTCAAGCAGCGCCTCCGGCTTCACTCCGCGCTCGGCGGCAGCACGTCGGATCGCCCTGGCCAGTGGCGCGGCGGGGAGTTTGGCGGCGGGCGCGATGGCCAACTTCGGTTCTACGAGCGTACGGCCGGTGCGCGGGTCTTCGCCGCGCATGAGGCGGCGCGCGGCCTGGAACTGCCCGGGGGCGAGCGTGCCGCCAGCGTCGATGTCGAACTCCGCGAGACCATCACCGATCCACATCAACGGCCGCTCGGAGGCGTCGAGGTGGTAGTCCACCTGGCCATCGGCGGTACGCGCGGGGAGGAGGCCATCGTCGTACAGCGCGCTGGCGTCGACTCCGGCCGCTGCGGCGATCTCCACCACGTCGAACCCTGTGAAGCGGGCGGCGCCGTTGTCGCGTCGCAGCTGCGAGCGGGCGCGGTAGTAGGCGCTCTTGGCTTCCTGCGTACCGAGGAGAGAGAAGACGGAGGCTCCGGCTTCCTCGGCTTTGGCCTCGATCGCCGCGACGAGCGGAGCGGCGTCGACCGTGGTGGCCTTCCCGCAGCCGTGGCCCCCGGTAAGGCGGTACTCGACCTGCCCGTCAGACGGGCCGATCATCGTTACCCACCCCACCGGCCCGCTCACCCCCGTGCAAATCTGACCAGGTTCGGTCATCTTGGCCAATTGTATCGTCGCGTAGCGACGATACCTTGGTCCTCAAAATTCGAGATCAATACAGAAATAGGCAGAGTATTCCTATTTCTGCGGGCGCTCATAGATGAGGGCTTGGGCAGCGAGCTGACTTCGCTCGTGAAGCTGTTACCTGATGGCGGTTGGGGCGGTGCTGTCTAGCGTCCGCTGCGGGAGCGTCAGCGGGTGCTGGCATGGGCCGTGTCGGTACGCCGAGGAGCTGCCGCCTCACCAGCGGCGGCCAGACCTCGCCGACGTTCGCCCCTGTCATCGGCGCACGTTTCGTAGAGTGGCTCCCCGTGTCCGTTCCCGGTATATCTGCGACTTCCCACTGGATCTGCCCGGTGAAGTGAACGAGTCCCGGACGATCCGTTGCTTCCTCACCTGGCGGAAATCCGTTGGGCGCTTCTGGAGCCTGGGGAATCATGAGGCATGCGACCGGACGACTGGCATCTCACCGAAGACGTCGACGATTTTCTCGCCGGAGCCGGAGACTTCCTGCGCTCTCGGCCCGGTCCGCACGTCATGCAGCTGACGTGGGCCGAGAGGGTGCGAGCGCGTGGGGCGGAGGCGTTCGGCACTGGCACCCCCGTCTTCGGCGTGCTGGAGCAAGGTGGCGAGGTCCGCGGGACCTTCTTCCGCCTCGCGCCGCGTGGTATCGGTCTCTCCCCGCTCACGCCCGCGCAGGCCGACTCCCTCGCCGCCCGCCTGGCCGTCCTCGGGCACTCACTTCCCCGCGTCAGCGCGGACCACGGTACCGCCACCGCTTTCGCCGAGGCTTGGCAGCGGCACACCGGGGCGACGCCGAAACTCGGCGACGTCCGGCTCCGCCTGTACCGCCTGGGCACGCTCACCCCACCGGAGCCGATGCCGGCGGGCCGGAGCCGCGCCCTGGGCGAGCAGGACCTTGAGCACGTCATGTTCTGGTGCGGTGAGTTCGCCAAGGCTGTCGGGGAGGACGTCGCCATCGACGCCGACACGTGGGCCGATACTCGCTACGCCGACAAGCGCTACACGCTCTGGGAGACCCCGGACGGCACTGCCGTCTCCATCGCGGGCATGAACCCGCTGATCGGCGGCCAGATCCAGGTGGACATCGTCTACACCCCGGCCCACCTGCGTGGTCGCGGCTACGCGGGCGCTGTGACGGCGGAGGTGAGCCGGGCCGCGCTGGCCGCGGGCGCGAAGGACGTCGTCCTGTTCGCAGACCGGTCCAATCCCACCAGCAACGCCCTCTACCAGCGCCTCGGCTACCGCGCACTCGCCGACTGGGCTGTGTATGACTTCTCATAGGGCCCAATGGCCCGTTCGGGCAGGACGGACACCTTCGTCTGGACGCCGCTCAGGGGCGGTGCCGAACTGCGTATGTCCGACACCGCCCCTGATCTCGGTTCAGGCTTCCCAGTCGCCGAAGGGGACAGGCGGTTTTCCAGTAGCCTCGCGAACGGCCTCGTCCGTACCGCACACGGTGCAGATGAAGACCTCACGGTCCACGGTGAGCCGCGAACGCGCGGGGCGTGCCCCGAGCGGGCCGCCGCAGCGCGGACAGCAGGTCTGGGTCACGGCTTACTCCTCGGGGTGTTCGCGGGCGGACTTGAGGATCAGGTTCCAGGTCGGGCGGGAGTAGGTCTTCTCGGTCTGTTCTTGGAGCTGGGGGATGAGTTGGGCGTTCGTCGCGCCGGGGTTCGCCGCGATGGCCTGGCGCGCGAGGGCCAAGCGCTCGTCTCCTTGGTAGGGGTAGGCCAGTCCGCGGCGGCCCGTGGGGCGTCCGCCGGCGTGCCCGCGTCCTTTCCGGTCCGCGAGGTACTGCCACAGCCGCCACCGCTTCCACTTTGGGCGCCGCCGGGTCGGGAGCTCGTCCCAGTCGTCGGGGGCAGGCCAGCCTTCCGGCGGGTTCTTGACGTAGTGGGAGACGGTGGCGGAGTCGGCGAATCCGCAGACCTTTGCCGCTTCGGCGGGGCCCACCATGTCTTCAGGGTCGCCGTCGAGCTTCGGCGGGTTCGTGGTGCTGGCGGCAGCACGCTGACGCTGGTGCTCGTGGTGCCACTTGGCCCACTCGTCGCCGTCCCAGTGCATGACGCCGTCGATGGTCTCGGCGACGGCCGGGTGACCGTTGTTCTCCCGGTCGCTCCAGAGGTTCTGGAGCGTCGGCTCACTGATGTTGTGGACCTTGCGCAGGTCCGCTCGTGAGTAGAGCGTGCGGCCGGTCTTGCGGGGCACGGTCATCTCCTGTTCGGGGTCGTCGTTGCTTGGCGGGGTCACTGGAGGTCGTCCGGCTCCGGGACCGGTGCCCACGTACGGCTGCCGGTCGGTTCGAGCCGGGTGAGGGAAGCTATGTCGCCGAGGAGGACGGCGGCGGCCCAGTCGGCGTGGTCGGGGTGGCCGGCGGGGAGGTTGAGCACGAGGTGCTGGCCGGTCGGGGGGAAGTCCTCGACGATGACGAAGGTGTCGTCCGGTTCCGCGTGGATGCTGTTACCCCTCGTGAGCTGGGCGAAGTCGCCAGGGCGGGGACAGTCGGGGTGTCGGGGGCTTAGCATGGTGGGGTTCTTTCTGGTGAGAGAACATCGACGGCCAGCGCCTGTTGCCCTTGTGCGCTGGCCGTCACTTTTGTCTGGAAGTCCGTCCGCCAGTGCGGCAGCCGGTGGTGTTGCTGCTGGTCGGGGTGTTGCCCTACCCGCTGCCAGCCATTGAATTAAACCACCTTTGTTGTGCTGGGCAGGGCCCATGGCCGGGAGTCCGCGGGTCTTCGGGAA
>NZ_JBHVHQ010000626.1:0-5144 GCF_042800135.1 Streptomyces sp. NPDC057654
GCTGCTCAACGACGCCTACAACGCCAACCCCGACTCGACCCGCGCCGCCCTGGACGCCCTGGCGGCGATCGAGGGCAGACGCCGCATCGCCGTCCTCGGCGAGATGCTCGAACTCGGCGACATCAGCGAGGCCGAGCACCGCGCCGTCGGCGCGTACGCCGCCTCCCGCGCCGATGTGGTGGCCACCGTCGGCACGGCCGCCCGCCCGATCGCCGACGGCGCGGGGGAGCGGGCGGTGACGCTCGCCGACAACGACGCGACCGTCGACTGGCTGCGCGGCCATCTCGCCGCCGGCGATGTCGTGCTCGTCAAAGCCTCCCGCGGGGCGCGCCTCGACGAGGTCGCCGCCGCGCTCGCGTAGTTCACGCGCGCGATGGAGCCTCAGCATTCGTGGGCGCGTGCGGGGGTCTCAGCGCCCGCGCCGCCTCATATAGAGGCCGAAGGCCCGGTAGACCATCGGCCGCAGCGGCAGATCCCACTCGCCGACGTACCGCACCGCCTGGCCGCCGGTGCCGACCTTGAACTGGATCAGTCCGACGTGCGGGTCGTCGGCGTCGAGGGTGGGGGTGATGCCGCGCAGGTCGTACACATCGCAGCCGGCTGCCAGCGAGTCGCGGATCATCGTCCACTGGCAGGCGTTGGAGCCGCGGACCTCGCGCTTCTCGGTGGAGGAGGCGCCGTACGAGTACACCGCGTGGCCGCCGACCCGGACCAGTACGGTCGCGGCGACCAGATCGCCCTGGTGCCGGGCGAGATAGAGCGTGATCCGCTCGGGATCCTCGGCGCCCAGCGCCGCGAACATCGTCTCGAAGTAGCGCAGCGGCCGGGGGGTGAAACGATCGCGCTCCGCGGTGTGGACGTAGAGGCCGTGGAACGCCTCCAGATCGGCCGGACCGCCGCCGACCGTCACCTCCACCCCTTCCTTCGCCGCCTTCTTGATGTTGCGGCGCCACAGCTGATTCGCGCCCCTGAGCAGGTCCTCCTCGGATTTTCCGGCCAGCGGGAGCTCGTACTTGAACTGCGGATGCCCGACCCCGAAGCCGTCCTCCGGACTCTGCGGCAGCCAGCCCGCGTCCCTGAGCCGGCCGGCCAGGCGCGCGCCGACCGGGTCGGCCCACTGTCCGGACAGCTCGGTGAGCCGCCTGACGCCCGGCGCGGCGATGCCCTCCTTGATCTGGGCGGCGCTCCACGTGTCCGTGCGCACCGGCGGGCCGAGCCGGATCGCGAACGCGCCGTGCGCCTTGAGATAGGCCGCCAGCGGGTCGAGCCACACGCCGATCTCGCCCGTCCAGTCGATCACCGGGCCCTCGGGCAGATAGGCCAGCGTGAAGCGGTCGAGCCGCGGCACCGGGCGGTGCAGGACCAGCCCGACGCCGACCAGCCGCCGCCCGTCGAACCAGCCGAGGGACTCGCTGCGCCACTCGGTCTTGACGCGGCCCCACGCCGGGGTCTGGAGAAAGCTGACCGACCGCTGTGACTGTACGAACGCCAGGTGCTCGGCGGCGGTGATCGGCACGACGGTCAGGCCCGCGCCGTCGGCCCTCGCGGCCGCCTTGGCCCCGTGGGGGCGCGCAACGCGGCTCACCGGTCTGCCGTCCTTGCGGAACGGGCGGAACGGGTGGAACGGGCGGAACGGGCGGAACGGGCGGAACGGTCGGAACGGATGGAACGGGCGGGTCCGGCGGGGCAGGCGGAATGTCGGGGCTGTTCAGACCGGCGGGCCGGTCGGGCCGGTCGGGCTGGTTCGCTGGTGCGCATGGCGCCAGCCAAGACGGCCCGGTGTTGCCGTCGCGTATGCGGTTTTCGATATGCCGGCGATACACGGGGACTCGTAGGCTTGACGGCATGCGTGTGCTGATCGTCGAGGACGAGCCATATCTGGCGGAAGCCATTCGCGACGGCCTGCGGCTGGAGGCCATCGCGGCCGATATCGCGGGCGACGGCGGTACGGCCCTGGACATGCTCAGCACCAATGCCTACGACATCGCCGTCCTCGACCGCGATATCCCCGGACCCTCCGGCGACGAGATCGCCCAGCGCATCATCGCCTCCGGCAGCGGCATGCCGATCCTCATGCTCACCGCCGCCGACCGCCTCGACGACAAGGCCTCCGGCTTCGAACTCGGCGCGGACGACTACCTCACGAAACCCTTCGAACTCCTGGAACTCACGCTCAGGCTCAGAGCGCTCGACCGCAGACGCGCCCACAACAGGCCGCCCGTACGGGAGATCGCGGGGCTGCGGCTCGACCCGTTCCGCAGAGAGGTCTACCGCGAGGGCCGCTATGTCGCGCTGACCAGAAAACAGTTCGCCGTGCTCGACGTCCTCGTCGCGGCCGAAGGCGGCGTCGTCAGCGCCGAGGAACTTCTGGAACGGGCGTGGGACGAGAACGCCGACCCGTTCACCAACGCCGTACGCATCACCGTCTCGGCGCTGCGCAAACGGCTCGGCGAACCCTGGATCATCGCCACGGTGCCGGGCGTCGGCTATCGCATCGACAATGTCGCGCCCGGCGCCGGATACACCGGATACACCGGATTCGGTGGAGGAGACCGTGCGTAGAGCCCCCGGTCTGAGCGTCCGCGTCAAACTCACCCTCAGCTACGCCGGATTCCTCATGCCGGCCGGAATGCTGCTGCTCGCGGTGATGTGGGTATTCGTCCTGCGCCACCTGCCCGCCTATTCGAGCGTCGACGGGGGAATCCTCGTCCGCGCGTTCCTCATGCGCGACTTCGCGGTGGCCGCGGGCGCGACGCTGGGCTTCCTGCTGGTGTTCGGGCTCGTGGGCGGCTGGTTCCTCGCCGGCCGCATGCTCGCCCCGCTGAACCGCATTACCACCGCCACCCGCATGGTCGCGAAAGGGTCGCTCTCCCACCGCATCCGGCTGCCGGGCCGCAAGGACGAATTCCGTGAACTCGCCGACTCCTTCGACAGGATGCTCGCGCGGCTCGAAGCACACGTCGCCGAGCAGCGCAGATTCGCCGCCAACGCCTCGCACGAGCTGCGCACCCCGCTGGCGATCTCGAAGGCGCTGATCGACGTGGCCCGCACCGATCCGCACCACGACACCGCCGAACTCCTCGACCGCCTCCACGACGTCAACACCCGGGCCATCGACCTCACCGAGGCGCTGCTCCTGCTCAGCCGCGCCGAACAGCGGTCCTTCACCCGGGAACACGTCGACTTGTCCCTCATGGCGGAAGAGGCCGCCGAAACGCTCCTCCCGCTCGCCGAAAAGCACGGCGTCACCATCCAGACCAGCGGCGACATCGCCGTCACGAGCGGATCGCAGGCGCTCCTGCTGCAACTGACCACGAACCTCGTGCACAACGCGATCATCCACAACCGGCCCGAACGCGGCGCCGTGCGGGTCCGTACGCGCCTCCGGCACGAGACGGCGGTGCTCACCGTCGAGAACACCGGCGAGCAGATCGCCCCCGAGCTGGCCGCGACCCTGGCCGAACCGTTTCAGCGCGGTACGGAGCGCGTACACGCCGATCACGCGGGCGTCGGCCTCGGCCTGGCGATCGTCAAATCCATCGCTCAGGCACACGACGGAACGCTCACCCTCACCCCGCGTCCTTCCGGCGGGCTCCGGATCACCGTGGCCCTGCCGGCCGCGGTCCCGGGCGCCGACAGGGGCCGGAGCGTCCCGGGTACGGATACGGGCCGGGGCCTTCCGGTTACGGACACGGGGCGGGGCAGGGCGGCATCCGACGCCGCGCTGAAGCCGTAGCGACAGCCCATAGCGGCAGCCGATGGGGCAGCCGTAGGGGTCGGCGCCCGTCACGCCGTCGGAAGGATCTCGATATACCCGTCGGTCCCGTTCACCCGGATGCGCCGGCCGTCCTGGATCCGCTGCGTGGCGCGCTCGACCCCGACGACGGCCGGCAGCCCGTATTCGCGTGCGATCACGGCCCCGTGCGTCATCAGGCCCCCGACCTCCGTCACCAGGCCGGTCACGGCGACGAACAGCGGAGACCAGCTGGGGTCCGTATGGGCCGTGACGAGGATGTCGCCCGGTTCGAGGTCGGCCTCCGCCATGTCGAGGATGACCCGGGCCCGTCCTTCGACGGTCCCGGCGGAGACCGGCAGGCCGACCAGGGCGCCGGTCGGCAGGTCGTCGCGCCGGTACGTTCCGTTGATGGTCTCGCCGTCCGAGGTGAGCACCCTCGGCGGCGTGAGCGTTTCGTAGGTCCTGAACGCGTCCTTTCGCCGGCCGATGAGTTCGTCGTCGACCTGGTCCGTACGCGCGACATCGTGCAGTTCCTGGAACCGGAGAAAGAAGATGTCCTCCTTTTCGCGGAGCACGCCGGTGTGCACGAGGCGTTCGGCCTCGGCCAGCAATGCCTGCTTGTACACGAAATAGCGGCTGATCATTCCGTACTTCGGATACTCGCGGTACCCGGCGAACGCCCGCACCCGGTCGATCATCCGCTTGGTCTCCTCGGCCTTCCGCTCCCCGTCCGGCAGGGCCCGCAAGCGCTCCAGCAGCTCCTGTTCCTTCGTACGAGCCTCCCGTCGCCCTTGCTCGAAGCGGCGCTCGCCGGCGCCCGGCTCCAGGTTCTGGACGTTGGAGAGGATCATGGGGAGGAGCGTGGCGGGGCGTTCGCTCCAGCGCGTCCTGGTGATGTCGATCTCGCCGGCGCAGCGCATGCCGTACAGGTCCAGATAGGCCGCGATGGCATCACGCGCCTCCCGCCCGCCGTCGAGTTCGGCCAATTCATCGAGGAAGCCGTTGCCCTGCCCCTCAATCCTGTCCGCGATGTCGCGCAGAAAGGCGACGACATCCGGATGAGGGCGAATCGCGTCCGCGACATCGAGGAGGGAAAGTCCCATCTCCGAGGTGACGTTGTGGGGGACGGACTGGGTGAGCGTGTCGGCCGCGTTCTTCTCGCCCAGCCATTCCAGCAGTTTCTCGTTGAGCCACCACGTGGCTTCCATCCCAGCCATGATCATCTTGATGCCTCGGCGATCGAACAGGAGCCGCCTCAGCTCCTGGACGTCCGCCAGGACGAAGTCGAACAGCGCGGTTCCGGACTTCGTCCGGATGTCGTGCTTCAGCTGGTCGATGGATGCCTGGTTGCGCGCGAGCAGCTCGGGGCCGATCGCGGGTTCGGGCTCGTCGGCGGGATCGTCCGCGG
>NZ_JBHVHQ010000627.1:0-5132 GCF_042800135.1 Streptomyces sp. NPDC057654
GCAGCAGGGCGGAGGCATCGACGTCCGGCACTCCGGCGCCGGTGCGCCAGCCCAGTTCGACCCGCACCGCCGATGCCGGAATCTGCACATTGGTGCCCTTGCGCATGCTCATGCTCCACCCCTCCGAACGTGCCGTGAACGCGGCCGGTCTGTACGCGCTCCCAACGTACCTTGGCGACCGCTTTACCTACCTTGGCGACCGCTTTTCGCGGATTTGCTTACTTTGCGGAACCCAGGACGGGATGCCGCACCCGCCCGACGCCCGCACCGGCCGCCCTCTTACGGGTGAACTCGGCAGAGAGAAAGCCGAGTTGGGGTACACCGACGGAGGGCCCGCCACCCGGCCCGCACTGCCGGGCGGGCGCCCGGCTACCGGACCCGCGACCCGGAAACCCCTGTGACGGAGGCGGCCAATCATGCGGGTGTGTCCTGATGTGCCCCTTGTGGTCCGACCTGTGTATTTGCAGGTCAGAAGGGGGTTGGTGCTACCTTCCCGTAGACCGGGCCTGGGCGGTTGGCTTAACTTATGGGCTATGACCTCCCCCCGCAGTTCCTACGGCGGCGGCTACTACGCCGCGTCGTCGTTCCCGGACACCCCTATCTACGACAGCCTCGTCGCCGAGCGGGGCACTCCGCAGATCGCACCGATCCGGGTTCCTTCCCCGTACGACACCAGCGGACACTTCCCCGCGCTCCCGGCCGCGCTGCCCGCGCTGCCGGCGGGGCCGTCCCAGCACACGCCGCCGCAGGGCTACCCTGCCGCGGCGCAGCAGCCGGCGCTCCAGCAGGCTCCCGCGCCGTACATCCCGCAGCAGTCGGGCGGCCCGCGCGGCTACCCGGGCCCGCAGCAGCAGTACCAGCAGCGTCCGGCGGCGCCCTCGGGGCCCGCGGGGTTCTCGGGGTACGACGCGATGCGGCCCGTGGCGCCCCGGCCGGCCCCTTCGCCGTACGACGACCAGTACGGCCGTCAGTACCCCAACCAGGGAGGTTACTGACCTGGCCGACCGTTCAACTGTCCGACCCGGCTGGCAAACTGACCGCATGGCCAACCCAGTGCTGAACGCGGTCCATGTCTATCCGGTGAAGTCGGTCGCGGGGTGCGCGCCCGGTGAGGCGGCCGTGGAGCCGTGGGGGCTCGCCGGGGACCGGAGATGGGTGCTGACCGAGCCCGACGGCAGGATCATCACGCAACGGCAGCAGCCGCGCCTCGCCTTGGCGTCGGCGCGTCCGCTGCCCGGCGGCGGGGTCCGGCTCGCGGCTCCGGGCAGCGAGCCGCTGGACATCGGGGTCCCCGAGGAGTTCGACACGGTGACCGTGCAGATCTTCCGGGACAAGGTCGAGGCGGTGCCCGCGGGCGCCGCCGCCGATGCCTGGGCGAGCGACTATCTGAGCGTCGAGGCCCGGCTGAGGTATCTCGACGCCCCGGAGCACCGTCGCCCGATCGACCCCGAGTACGCGCGGCCCGGCGAGACCGTGAGCCTCGCCGACGCCTATCCGCTGCTGCTCACCACGACGGCCTCGCTCGACGCCCTCAACTCCCTGATAGCGCAGGGCGACCACGCGGACGAGGGCCCGCTGCCCATGAACCGCTTCCGCCCCAATGTCGTCGTCGACGGCGTCGCCCCGTGGGCCGAGGACGACTGGCGGCGCGTGCGCATCGGCGGGATCCCCTTCCGGGTGGCCAGGTCCTCCGCGCGGTGCGTCATCACCACGACCGACCAGCGCTCGGCGGAGCGCGGCAAGGAGCCGCTGCGCACGCTCGCGCGCCACCACCGCTTCGGCGACCGGCTGGTGTTCGGGCAGAACCTCATCCCCGAGACCACCGGGACGCTGCGGGTCGGCGACCCGGTCGAGATCCTCGAATAGCCCCTCGGCCCCCGCCCCGCGTCCATGGCTGGCGCAAAGGGTGATTTTGCTCTCTCCCCCGTGCTCTCGCGCATGTAACGCCTCAAGTGAGGTATTTACGGACGCGGAAGGGGGTGCAGCACCGTGCACAAGACTCCGGTCATCTGGCGGTGGCGGCACAACCCGCTGCGTCGCGGCACGGACCTCGTCGAGGCGTGGGTGGGACTGATCGCCGTACTGCTGATGCTGGTCGCGGCCCCGGCGGCCGGCTGGGTCGTGGGCTCCCTCGCCCACGGCGCCCTGCGGCAGACCGTGCGGGAACAGCAGCAGCACCGGCATCTGGTCACCGCGACGACCGTGCGGCTCATGCCGAGACCGCCGATGGAACCCGACCCCGAGACCGCCTCCGGGCACCGCCCGCAGCACCGCCGGGTGCTCGCCAACTGGACCGCTCCGGGCGGCAGTACGCATACGGGCGTCGTCAGCGCCCGGCAGGTCGCCGCCCCCGGCGACCCGTTCCCGCTGTGGACCGACGACAGCGGCAGGGCCTCCGCCCGCCCCATGGACAGCACCACGGCCGCCGCGCACACCGCCCTCGCCGGGCTCGGCACGGCCGGCGCCGCGGCGGGGCTCGTCGAGGGCGTCCGCCGGCTCGTCGTCCGGCAGCTCATGCGCAGACGGTACGCGCGCTGGGACCGCGCCTGGGCGCGGGCGGGCCAGACCTGGGGCCGGGCGGGCGCGGGGAGCTGACCGGTCAACTCCCGTCCCCCGCGCACGCTACGGTGGTGCCGCCAGTACACGTCCGTACGCGGTGAACACACGCACGAGGTGGGGGCACAACAGCACCATGGCACAGGGCTCGGTCCAGGTGACGCACACCGGCACATCGCGGTGGCGGCGGCGCACGGGAGAGTACGCCTCCCTCGCCGCCGCCCTGGAGGCCGCGGCCGACGGGGACGTGCTGTCCATCTCCCCCGGCACGTACCGGGAGAACCTCGTCGTGGTCCGGGCCGTCACGCTGCGCGGCAGCGAGAGTTCGCGCGGCTCGGTGCGGATCGCGCCGACCGAGGGCGTGCCGCTGACCGTGCGGGGCTCCGCGACCCTGCACGACCTGTACGTCGAGGGGCAGGACCCGACCGTGCCCGCGCTGCTCGTCGAGGACGGCGCACCGGAGTTGGCGGGCCTGCGGGTGGCGACCCGCTCCGCGGTCGGCATCGAGGTGCGCGGCGGGGCCCGGCCCACGGTGCGCCGCTGCACCGTGGACAATCCGGGCGGCATCGGCATCAGCGTGCTGGACGCGGCCGGCGGCGTCTTCGAGGAGTGCGAGGTGGTGGCCGCCGGCCAGTCCGGGGTCGCGGTGCGCGGCGGCGGCCATCCGCGGCTGGAGCGCTGCCGGATCCACCACGCCTCGGGCGCCGGGCTGTCGATGACGGGCGAGGGCACCGCGCTGGAGGCCGTCGGCTGCGAGGTGTACGAGATCAAGGGCAGCGGCATCCAGGTGGCTTCGCGCGCCACCGGCCATCTCACGGACTGTCAGGTGCACCGGACCTCCGCGGACGGCGTCACGCTCGACACGGACTCGGTGCTCACGCTCTCCGACTGCGACATCCACGACATCCCGGAGAACGCGGTCGATCTGCGCTCCCGTTCCGTGCTGACGCTGACGCGCTCCACGGTGCGCCGGTTCGGCCGCAACGGCCTGTCGGTGTGGGACCCGGGCACGCGGGTGGACGCCAACCAGTGTGAGATCAACGAGAGTACGGGCGACTACCCGGCGGTCTGGGTGAGCGACGGGGCGACCGCCGTCCTCGACTCCTGCCGGGTGCGCGACGTGCCGGACGCGCTGTTCGTCCTCGACCGCGGCTCGCGCGCCGATGTCGTCGACAGCGACATATCCCAGGTCCGCAACACGGCCGTGTCGGTGAGCGACGGCGCCACCGCGCAGCTCGACGACTGCCGGATACGCGAGGCGGCCACCGGGGCCTGGTTCCGCGACCACGGGAGCGGCGGCACCCTGGCCAACTGCACGATCGACGGGGCGGCGACCGGCGTCATCGTCACCAAGGGCGCGGACCCCACCATCGAGCGGTGCACGGTGACGTCGCCCATCGAGGCGGGGTTCTATGTGTCGGCGGAGGGCCGCGGCACGTTCCACGGCTGCCGGGTGACGGGCAGCAGCGGCTACGGCTTCCACGTCATCGACGGCTGCCGCACCACGCTGACCCGGTGCCGCACGGAGCGGTGCGCGCGCGGCGGCTACGAGTTCGCCGAGGACGGGCCGGTCAGCGAGGACTGCACGAGCGACGAGAGCGCGACGCTCGCCGACGTCTCCCCCGGCTCCGGGCTCGGCTCCCCGGCCACCGCGGTGGAGCCGGCAGTGCAGACGGTGGGGCTGCTCGGCGGGGTGCCGGGGCCGCGCGCCCCGGAGCCGGCCCCGGCCGCGCCCGAGCCGTCGGCCGCCGATGCCGCGCGGCCCTCGGCGGAGGTGCTCGGCGAACTCGACGCGCTGGTCGGCCTGGACAGCGTCAAGCGGGAGGTGCGCGCCCTCACCGACATGATCGAGGTGGGCCGACGCCGTCAGCTGGCCGGGCTCAAGGCGGCGTCGGTCCGCCGCCATCTCGTCTTCACCGGCTCCCCCGGCACCGGCAAGACCACCGTCGCCCGGCTCTACGGCGAGATCCTCGCCTCCCTCGGCGTGCTGGAGCGCGGCCACCTCGTGGAGGTCTCCCGGGTGGACCTGGTCGGCGAGCACATCGGCTCGACCGCCATCCGCACCCAGGAGGCGTTCGACCGGGCGCGCGGCGGGGTGCTCTTCATCGACGAGGCGTACGCGCTGTCCCCCGAGGACTCGGGCCGGGACTTCGGCCGGGAGGCCATCGACACGCTGGTGAAGCTGATGGAGGACCACCGGGAGGCGGTCGTGGTGATCGTCGCGGGGTACACCGCCGAGATGGAGCGCTTCCTGACCGTCAACCCCGGCGTGGCGTCCCGCTTCTCGCGCACCATCACCTTCGGCGACTACACACCACGCGAGCTGCTGCGCATCATCGAGCAGCAGGCGGAGGAGCAGGAGTACCGGATCGGTGAGGGCACCTCCGAGGCGCTGCTCAAGTACTTCACGGAGCTGCCCAAGGGCCCGGCGTTCGGCAACGGCCGCACCGCCCGGCAGACCTTCGAGGCCATGGTCGAGCGGCACGCGGGCCGGGTGGCGCAGTTCCCCGACCCGAGCACCGACGAGCTGACGCTGCTCTACTCGGAGGATCTGCCCGAGCTGCCCTGAGGGGCGG
>NZ_JBHVHQ010000628.1:0-5090 GCF_042800135.1 Streptomyces sp. NPDC057654
CCGTACCCCGCGGGGTACGGCCCTTCAGCCTGCGCTTCAGCGATGAGCCGAGCGCCATGACTCAGGCGCGAGCGCCTTGCGTCAGGCGGCGACGACCTCGACGGCCACCTTGGCGGCGACCTCGGCGTGCAGACGCACGGAGACCTGGTGCGAGCCCAGGGTCTTGATCGGCGAGCCGAGCTCGATGCGGCGCTTGTCGACGTCCGGACCGCCGGCCGACTTGATCGCCGTGGCGATGTCGGCCGGGGTGACGGAGCCGAACAGGCGACCGGCGTCACCCGAACGGGTGGCCAGGCGCACGTTCACGCCCTCAAGCTGAGCCTTGACCACGTTGGCCTGCTCGATCGTGGCGATCTCACGGATCTTGCGACCGCGACGGATCTGAGCCACGTCCTGCTCGCCACCCTTGGTCCAGCGGATCGCGAAACCGCGCGGGACCAGGTAGTTGCGGGCGTAGCCGTCCTTGACGTCCACGACGTCGCCGGCGGCGCCGAGGCCGGAGACCTCGTGGGTGAGGATGATCTTCATTGGTCGGTCACCCTTCCCTTATCGCGCGGACGAGGTGTAGGGCAGCAGCGCCATCTCACGGCTGTTCTTCACGGCCGTGGCGACGTCACGCTGGTGCTGAGTGCAGTTGCCGGTCACGCGACGGGCACGGATCTTGCCGCGGTCGGAAATGAACTTCCGCAGCATGTTCGTGTCCTTGTAGTCCACGTAAGCGGTCTTGTCCTTGCAGAACGCGCAGACCTTTTTCTTAGGCTTGCGCGGAGGCGGCTTCGCCATTGTCTCTCTCCTGTGTGATCAAGAAGTTTTCTGCCGCCGCCCTAGAAGGGCGGCTCATCCGAGTAGCCGCCGCCGGAGCCGCCGGTGTTGCCGGAGCCGCCGCCCCAGCCGCCACCGCCGCCGCCCTGCTGGCCGCCGGACGGAGCACTGGTGGCCCAGGGGTCGTCGGCGGGAGCGCCCCCGCCCTGCTGCTGGCCGCCGCCGGGGCCGCCGCCCCAGCCGCCACCGCCACCGCCGCCGCCCTGCTGGCCGCCGCCGTAGCCACCCTGGCCGCCACGGCCGGTGGTCTTGGTGACCTTGGCCGTCGCGTTCTTCAGGCTCGGGCCGACCTCTTCGACGTCGAGCTCGTAGACCGTGCGCTTGACGCCCTCACGGTCCTCGTAGGACCGCTGCTTCAGCCGCCCCTGCACGACGACACGCATGCCGCGCTGAAGCGACTCGGCGACGTTCTCCGCCGCCTGACGCCATACCGAGCACGTGAGGAAGAGGCTCTCGCCGTCCTTCCACTCGTTGGTCTGGCGGTCGAAGGTGCGGGGAGTGGACGCGACGCGGAACTTCGCGACCGCCGCACCGGACGGGGTGAAGCGCAGCTCGGGGTCGTCGACGAGATTGCCGACGACCGTGATGACGGTCTCGCCTGCCATGGGTGAACCTCTCGGCGGGTGTGCTGCTGGCTGCTTGCTACTCGTGGTGATGCAGCCCGATTACCGCTGAATCGCAGGGATTCAGTGGGTCTCGGGACGGAGGACCTTGGTCCGGAGAACCGACTCGTTCAGGTTCATCTGGCGGTCGAGTTCCTTGACGACCGCAGGCTCGGCCTGGAGGTCGATGACCGAGTAGATGCCCTCGGGCTTCTTGTTGATCTCGTACGAGAGACGACGACGGCCCCAGGTGTCGACCTTCTCGACCTTTCCGTTGCCCTCACGGACGACGGAGAGGAAGTTCTCGATCAGGGGGGAGACAGCGCGCTCCTCCAGATCGGGGTCGAGGATGACCATCACCTCGTAGTGACGCATGTGGAACCCACCTCCTTTGGACTCAGCGGCCACGGTCGTTCCGTGGCAGGAGGGTCGTGATGCGTGAGCAACGGTATCGGCGACCACTGACAACAGCGCAAAAGCGCTGGCAGCGCGGACGGTGCGGCCGGTCTCGTCCGGGAAACCCCGGAGAGCCATGACATGCCCGGCCGACACCGGTGCAGACCGACCAGCGTACCCGCACCACGCCTTCCGGTTGAAATCCGGCCGGGGGCACCCGCACTCTGGACGCATCGGGTGTGACCGGCGCTACAGTGCGCCGCTTTGCCAACAGGAGGTGCCTCATGGCACAGGCAGCACGGCAACACCACGGACCCCTCGCCCTCATCAGCACCGCCATCAACAGCGACGGCAAGGCGCATCCCGTCGAGAACAGCCTCGCCGCGGCGACGGTGATCCTCGGCGCGATCGCCGTCATCTCCTCGGCCTTCCACGGCCTGCACCTGCTCAGCTCCTGGACGGGCCTGGTCGGCATCCTCACCGGGGCCTGGGGGCAGTTCATCTCGGCCACCACCGGGGAACGGTTCCTGCTGATCATCGGGATGGGCGCGGCCGCTGTGGGATTCTTCATCGGCATGGCGCACGGCGGGCTGTTCGGCGGTGTGGTCGGCTAGGGCGCTTCTGACGGATCTCCGCGGCGTCGCGACGCCCGGCACGCACTCTCGCCGCACCGGCCGAAAGCCCAAGTACGTCCAGTACGCGGGCCTCCGGCCGGCACGCCGAGAGCACGCACCGGACGCCGCTCCTTCACCCACGGAGATCCATCAGAAACGCCCAGCCGCGGCCCGGCGCACCTCCGGCCGGCGCTCGTACGGGCTCCCCAGGTCAGGCCCGTACGAGCGGCCTTGTACGGGCCCGGCGGCCCCGGCCCGTACAGGTAACGGCCGACGGGCCCCGGCGGCCCGTACGCTCGTGAGCCGGGCCACTGCGCGCATACGCCCAAACGGGGCGCTCCCCGGTCGCAGTAGGCTTCGGCGCGAGAGCCGGAGCCCCGCCCCTGGGGACAAACCTGCCGAGGAGCGCCCCGCATGAGCCTGACCCTGAGGACCATCAGCCGAGAACAGCATCTGGCGTATATCCAGAGTCTGCCCTCGGCCAGCCACATGCAGGTCCCGGCATGGGCGGACGTCAAGTCGGAGTGGCGCTCGGAGAGCCTGGGCTGGTTCGACAAGACGGGCGAGCTCGTCGGCGTCGGCCTGGTCCTCTACCGGCAGCTCCCCAAGATCAAGCGGTATCTGGCGTACCTCCCCGAGGGCCCGGTCATCAACTGGTACTCGCCGCACCTGGAGGACTGGCTGCGGCCGATGCTGGCGCACCTCAAGGGGAAGGGCGCCTTCTCGGTGAAGATGGGCCCGCCCGTCATCATCCGCCGCTGGAACGCCACCGCCATCAAGGCGGGCATCGCCGACCCCGACGTCAAGCGGCTGCGGGACGTCGAGGCCAGCTTCATCGAGCCGCGCGCCTTCGAGGTCGCCGACAAGCTGCGCCGCATGGGCTGGCAGCAGGGCGAGGACGGCGGGGCGGGCTTCGGCGACGTCCAGCCGCGCTACGTCTACCAGGTGCCGCTGGAGGGACGTTCCCTCGAAGACGTGCACAAGGGCTTCAACCAGCTGTGGCGCCGCAACATCAAGAAGGCCGAGAAGGCCGGCGTCGAGGTCGTCCAGGGCGGCTACGAGGACCTGGCCACCTGGCAGCACCTCTACGAGATCACCGCCGAGCGCGACAAGTTCCGGCCGCGTCCCATCGGCTACTTCCAGCGCATGTGGACCGCCCTCAACACCGAGGACCCCAACCGGATGCGGCTGTACTTCGCCGTGCACGAGGGGGAGGCCGTCGCCGCCGCGACGATGCTGATCGTCGGGGGCCACGTCTGGTACTCCTACGGCGCGTCCGCGAACCACAAGCGCGAGGTCCGGCCGTCGAACGCGATGCAGTGGCGGATGCTGCGCGACGCGTACGCGCTCGGCGCCAGCGTGTACGACCTGCGCGGCATCAGCGACTCGCTGGACGAGACGGACCATCTCTTCGGCCTGATCCAGTTCAAGGTCGGCACAGGCGGGCAGGCTGCCGAATACCTCGGCGAGTGGGACTTCCCGCTCAACAAGCTGCTGCACAAGGCGCTCGACATGTACATGTCGCGGCGCTGACCGTTTTCACCCGTACACCCTGCACACCCGTACGCCCCCGTGCGGACCGCATAGGTCCGTACGGCTTCACACTCCGACTTCAGGCACAGGAAAGGTTCCGGGACCGGCCATGGCGCTCACGCTCTACGTCGACACCGCGCGTTGGCGGGCACACCAGCAGACCGTTCTCCAGCAGTTCCCGGGCATCGTCCCGGTCTGCAAGGGCAACGGCTACGGCTTCGGCCACGAGCGGCTGGCCGACGAGGCCGCGGCGTTCGGCTCCGACATCCTCGCCGTCGGCACGACCTACGAGGCCGCCCGGATCAAGGACTTCTTCAGCGGCGACCTGCTGGTGCTCACCCCCTTCCGGCTCGGCGAGGAGCCGGTGCCGCTGCCGGACCGGGCCATCCGCTCCGTCTCCTCGGTCGAGGGCGTGCGCGGCCTCGTCGGCGCCCGCGTCGTCATCGAGGTCATGAGCAGCATGAAGCGGCACGGCATCAGCGAGGAGGACCTGCCCAAGCTGCACGCCGCCATCGAGGACGTACGGCTGGAGGGCTTCGCGATCCACCTGCCGCTGGACCGTACGGACGGCTCCGACGCCGTCGACGAGGTCATCGGCTGGATGGACCGGCTGCGCAACGCGCGGCTGCCGCTGCACACGATGTTCGTCAGCCACCTCAAGGCCGACGAGCTCGCCCGGCTCCAGCAGCAGTTCCCGCAGACCCGCTTCCGCGCCCGGATCGGCACCCGGCTGTGGCTCGGCGACCACGAGGCCACCCAGTACCGGGGCTCGGTCCTCGATGTCACGCACGTCGCCAAGGGCGAACGTTTCGGCTACCGCCAGCAGAAGACCGCCGCCGAGGGCTATCTGGTCGTCGTCGCGGGCGGCACTTCGCACGGCGTCGGCCTTGAGGCGCCGAAGGCGATGCACGGCATGATGCCGCGCGCCAAGGGCGTCGCGCGGGCCGGCCTGGCGACCATGAACCGCAACCTCTCGCCGTTCGTGTGGGCGGGCAAGCAGCGCTGGTTCGCGGAGCCGCCGCACATGCAGGTGTCGATCCTCTTCGTCCCCGGCGACGTCGCGGCCCCGCAGGTCGGCGACGAACTGGTGGCCCATCTGCGGCACACCACCACCCAGTTCGAC
>NZ_JBHVHQ010000629.1:0-5085 GCF_042800135.1 Streptomyces sp. NPDC057654
TGATCAATGCGTACGGGCCGACGGAGACGACGGTCTGCGCGGCGATGAGCGCGCCTCTGTCGCCCAGCGCCGACGTGGTCCCCATCGGCCGCCCCAGCGCCAACGCACGGGCCTTCGTCCTGGACGCGTTCCTGCACCCGGTGCCGCCCGGCTTCACGGGTGAGCTGTACGTAGCCGGTACGGGCCTGGCGCGGGGCTACCTCGGGTGCCCGGCCTTGACGGCGGAGCGGTTCATCGCGTGCCCGTTCGGCTCCGGCGGGCGCATGTACCGGACCGGTGACCTGGTCCGCTGGACCGATGACGGCGAGCTGGTGTTCGTCGGCCGGGCGGACGCTCAGGTCAAGGTCCGGGGTTTCCGGGTGGAGCTGGGCGAGGTGGAGGCGGTGCTCGCCGCGCATCCGGCGGTGGCCCAGGCAGTGGTGACGGCCCGCGAGGACCGTCCGGGCGAGCGTCGACTCGTCGGCTATGTGGTGCCCGACGGCGAGTCGGTCGACGGGGCGGCGGTGCGGGAGCACGCGGCCCAGGTGCTGCCGGAGTACATGGTGCCGGCGGTGGTCGTGGCGCTCGACGCGCTGCCCCTGACGGTCAACGGCAAGGTGGACCGCCATGCGCTGCCCGCCCCCGACTTCGCCGCGCGGGCGACGGAGCGGGAGCCGCGTACCGCTGCTGAAGAGACGTTGTGCGGGCTGTTCGCCGAGGTGCTCGGCCTCGAACGGGTCGGGGTGGACGACAGCTTCTTCGAGCTGGGCGGCGACTCCATCATGTCCATGCAACTCGTCGCACGGGCGCGGCGTGCGGGGCTGATCTTCACCGCCTGGGACGTGTTCGAGCTGGTGTCCCCCGGCGCTCTCGCCGCAGCGGCGGAGGTCGGCGTCGCGGTCGGTGACGCGCTCGGCGGCGCGGCGGACTCGGGCGCGGGCGACATGCCCTGGACACCGGTCATGCGGGCCATGGGGGAGCACGCCCTCGGCGGCCGGTTCGCTCAGTGGGCGGTCGTCACAGCCCCGGCCGGGCTGGACCGGGACGTGCTGACCGCCGGGCTGGCGGCCGTACTGGACACGCACGACATGCTGCGGGCCCGCGCCGTGCACGACGCGGCGCGGCCGAGGCTGTTGGTCGGCGAGCGCGGTTCGGCGGACGCGTCGGGCCTGGTCACACGGGTGGCCGTCACCAGTGGAAGCCCGGACGAGACGGCCGAGCGGGCGGCGCTGGAGGCGGTCGAGCGGCTGGATCCGGGCGCGGGGGTGATGGTTCAGCTGGTGTGGGTGGACGCGGGCCCCGACCGGCTGGGCCGGCTGGTGTTTGTAGCGCATCACCTGGTGGTCGACGGCGTGTCGTGGCGCATCCTCGTGCCGGATCTGGCCGCCGCCTGCGAGGCCGTAGCAGCCGGGCGGCAACCGGCGCTCGACCCGACGGGCACGTCCTTCCGCCGCTGGGCGGAGATCCTGACGGCCCAGGCGACGGACGAGAACCGCGTCGCCGAACTCGACGGCTGGGTAGCCCTGCTCGGGGACGGCGAGGGAGACCCGCCGCTGGGTGTACGGCCGCTCGACCCCGCGCAGGACACCGCCTCGACCCTTTCCCGCCACTCGTGGCAGGTCCCGGCCCGACAGGCGGCGACGCTCGTCGGCCGGACGCCTGTGACGTTCCACTGCGGCGTGCATGAAGTGCTGCTGTCCACGCTGGCCGCAGCGGTCGAGCACTGGCGTCATGAGAACCTGCGCAGTGCGGACCTGAGCAGTGCGGACCCGAGCAGTGCAGACCCGGGTAACGCAGACCTGAGTAATCCGGGCCGCCAGGACCAAGAGAAGTCGTCGGGCGTCCTGGTGGATATCGAAGGCCACGGCCGTGAGCCCATAGCCCAAGGCGTGGACCTCTCCCGCACTGTGGGCTGGTTCACCAGCGTGCACCCGGTCCGGCTCCGGCTGGACGGCATCGACCTTCCGCAGGCGCTCGCGGGCGGCCCGGCCGCAGGTGCGGCTCTCAAAGCGGTCAAGGAACAGTCGCGGGCGACCCCTGGGGGCGGGGGAGGGGACGGTGACGGGCTCGGTTACGAGCTGTTGCGCCACCTCAACCCCGACACTGGGCAGACCCTGGCCGCCCTCCCGGATCCGCAGATCGCGTTCAACTACCTCGGCCGGTTCGCCGCCGGGCCGCCGACGGGCCCGGCAGGGCCATGGCAACTGGTCGGGGACTCGGCCATTGGCGGCTCGGCCGACCCCGGCATGCCCGTCAAGCACGTCGTGGAGGCCGGCGCGGTCGTCCGCGACACCGCCGACGGGCCCGAGCTGACCGTCCATCTGATGTGGCCCGCCGGCGTCCTGACCGAGGCCGCCGTGCACCGGTTGGGGCGTATCTGGCTGGACATGCTCGACGGTCTGGCCCTCCACACCGCCGACCCCACGGCGGGCGGACACACACCGGCCGACTTCCCGCTCATCGAACTGACGCAGAGCCAAATAAGTGCCCTGGAAGCAGGGTTCGCCGACGACGGTTCCTGACCGATCCCGGTTGTCACCACCGGCCAGCACCACCGGTCATCACCAGACGAGTAGAGGAGCGAACAGTGACCCGTTCAGCAGTCGAGGATGTCTGGCCTCTCTCCCCTTTGCAGGAGGGCCTGCTCTTCCACGCCTCTTTTGATGACCAGGGGCCCGACGTCTACACCGTCCAGACCGTGCTGGCCGTGACCGGACCGCTGGACGCGGCGCGCCTACGCGCGTCGTGGGAGGCGCTGGTGGCCCGGCACGCGGCGCTGCGCGCGTGCTTCCGCCAGGTGGACGGCGCGCGGACCGTGCAGGTCATCGCGCGGGAAGTCGACCTGCCATGGCGTGAAGCGGACATCAGCGAGCTGGCAGAGGCCGACGCGGCCGACCGGGTGGAGGAGCTGATCGCGCAGGAGCGGGCGGAGCGTTTCGACCCGGCGGTGCCCCCGCTGCTGCGGTTCCTGCTGGTCGAGCTCGCCGACGGCGAGCACCGGCTGGTGATCACCAGCCATCACATCCTGATGGACGGCTGGTCGATGCCGGTCCTGATGGGCGAGCTGGCCGCCGTGTACGAGGCGGGCGGCGACGCGCGCGGGCTGCGGCGCACGACGTCGTACCGGGAGTACCTGGCCTGGCTGAACCGCCAGGACAAGGATGCCGCTCGCGGCGCCTGGCAGGCCGAGCTGGCGGGGGCCGAGGAGCCGACGCTCGCGGCGCCGGCCGACCCCGGACGGATGCCCGTCGTGCCGCGCAGCGTCGGCGCCGAGCTGCCCGAGCGGCTCACGCGCGGGCTGGGCGAGCTGGCCCGTACGCACGGTTTGACGGTGAACACGGTGGTGCAGGGCGCGTGGGCGCTGATGCTGGCGCGGCTCTCCGGCCGCACGGACGTCGTGTTCGGCGCCACGGTCGCGGGCCGGCCGCCCGAACTGCCGGGCATGGAGAGCATGGTGGGGCTGCTGATCAACACGCTCCCGGTGCGCGTACGGATCGACGGCGGACAGCCCGTGCTGCGGATGCTCACGGAGCTACAGGAGCGCCAGTCCGCGCTGATGGCCCATCAGCATCTCGGCCTGCCGGAGATCCAGCGGCTCGGCGGGCCCGGCGCGGTCTTCGACACGATCGTCGTGTACGAGAGCTACCCGCTTCCGCCCGGCGGCCCCCCGGCCCCCGACGCCCTCACCATCGAGCCCTACGGCCCCCCTCGCGAGGCCGCGCACTACCCGCTGATGCTGGGCGTCGTACCCGGCGAACCCATGCGCCTCCGGCTCTCCTACCAGCCCGACCTGTTCGAACGCGAAGCCGTCGAGTCGGTCGTCGCCGGTCTGCGACGGGTCCTGGAGCAGATGGTGGCCGATGCCTCGGCCCCGGTGGGCCGGATCGACGCGCTGGACGGACCGGGGCGCGGGCTCGTGGTGGAGGAGTGGAACGCGAAGGCGGCACCGCCGCCCGACGGTGTATCGGTTCCGGAACTGTTCGCCGCTCAGGCGGCTCGGACGGGAGACGCAACTGCTGTGACGTCTGGTCAAAATCACCTGACGTACCGCCAATTGGTCGAGGAGTCCGACCGGATATCAGCCTCCCTCTCCCGTCAGGGCGTACGGCGCGGCGACCGGGTCGCCGTAGCGATCGAGCGTTCGCCGGAGCTGGTGGCGGCGCTGCTGGGCGTGTGGAAGGCCGGGGCCGCGTACGTACCGGTGGATACGGACCATCCGGCGGACCGGGTCGCGTTCCTGCTGGCCGACTCCGCCCCGTCAGCGGTTCTGTGCACCGACCGCACGCGGGAGATCCTGCCCGCTGACGGCGCGTACCGAGTGATGTCGCTGGACGGCCCGGAGGTGCGGACGGCGTCCGCTGCGGACAGCCCGCAGGTCGCGGTGGGGTCCGACGACTTGGCGTATGTGATGTATACGTCCGGTTCCACCGGCGTGCCCAAGGGCGTTGCGGTCCCGCACGGCGCGGTGGCAAGGCTGGTGGCCGAGCCCGGCTGGGCTGTGAGCGCGGGCGATGCCGTGCTGATGCACGCCCCGCACGCCTTCGACGCCTCGCTGTACGAGCTATGGGTGCCGCTGGTGGCGGGCGCTCGCGTGGTGATCGCGGAGCCGGGCGCGGTGGACGCGGACCGGCTGCGGCAGGCGATCGCCGACGACGGTGTGACGGCGGCCCACCTGACCGCCGGGTCGCTCCGCGTGCTGGCCGACGAGTCGCCCGAGAGCTTCACCGGGCTGCGCGAGGTGCTGACCGGCGGGGACGTGGTGCCTGCCGCGTCCGTCGCACGCGTACGAGAGGTCTGCCCCGGCACCGCCGTCCGTCATCTCTACGGGCCGACCGAGGTCACCCTGTGCGCCACCTGGCACCTCCTGGAGCCGGGTGCCGAGGCGGGGCCGGCCCTGCCCATCGGGCGTCCCCTGCCCGACCGCCGGGCCTTCGTCCTGGACGCGTTCCTCTTCCTCCGTCGTCAGGCCAAGCTTTTCGCGCATGCCGGCAAGCCAGCGTTTCGGAAAGGCGGCGGCGAAACCGGCGAGAACGGCATTGGCGAGTTCGGCGGCTTTTTCCACCTGCGGATCGAGCAGCGGCAACAGGCATTCCGCCAGCCTTGCAA
>NZ_JBHVHQ010000630.1:0-5060 GCF_042800135.1 Streptomyces sp. NPDC057654
CGCGAGCAGCGTGCAGACGGCCCCGACGACGCCCCCGACCACCGCGCCGACCAGCACGTCATGCGGGTAGTGGGCGCCCACGTAGACGCGCGAGAAGCCCATCACCACGGCGACGACGGCGGACAGCGCGCCCAGCCGCTTGTTGACGAGGAACAGCGCGACGGTCACGGCGGCCACGACCGTCGTGTGGTTGCTCGGGAACGCGTAGTCGTTGAGCTCCGGGCACTTCTCGATGAGGAAGTCGTGCGGCAGCGCCCGGCAGGGCCGCGGCTCGGTGAACACCGTCTTGATCGTGGCGTTGGCCAGGTAGGCGATGACCGTGGCCACGGGGGCCGCGAGCGCCGTGGCCATGCCGGCCGCGTCCTGCTTGCGGGCGAGCCACCAGCCCACCAGCATGAAGAGGGCGAAGAGCCCGACGCCGATGCTGGTGAAGGTGAGCATGGGCCCGTTCAGCCACCGCGTGTCGCGGGCGAAGTCCGTGATGCTCGTGTAGAGACCGCCGTCGATGCCGGCCCCGTCCAGGGCGAGCGACGTCGTGCTGGTGGGCGTCATCGGATTACGGGCCTCCGGATCGTTCAGGCGCAGGGGTGCGGTACACCGTCCCCGCTGCGGTGGTCGTGAGCCGCCGTCGTACCGTGGGACCCTGGGAAACGCCAGGCGCTGCCCACAAGGCGTACCAGTAGCCGTGAAGCGACCGAGAATACGTGCGTCTACAAGACTGTAGATGATAAATCTCGGCGTCCGCGCCGCTCGGCCGGGTCCCGGCGCCGATCCGTCGCCGCAGGTCCGACCGGGCTCCGACCTCGGTCCGTCGCCCCCGGTCCGTCGCCTCCGGTAGGGAAACCCGGCCGCACATGTTCACCCTTCTTCCACCAACCGTCGCACGGGGCGTGGGAGAACAAGGGCCATGTGTGCAGACGACATCCCTCCGCAAGCCGATCTGACCGAGGCCCAGTGGGCCGCCGAGCGCGAAACGCCCCCGGAATCCGGGACCGCGCCGCACTCCATATCTCGGGCCGCGCCGGACCGGGGCATACCCGCGACCGCTCCGGGCCAGGGCGCCGGCGCGGCCCCCGCCCTCCGGCGGCGTACGCTCCTGGCCTCCGCGGCGGCGGCCGTCGCGGTCGGTGGCCTGGCCTCCAGAACGCCCGCACGGGCCGCCGCGCCGGAGAAGTTCCCGCTCCCGGGCGGAGTGGGCGCGGACGGCTCGCTCTCGGTGCTGATCACCGGGGACGCGGGCACGGGCAAGGCCGCGCAGTACGCCGTGGCCGCCGCGGCGCGCGACGTGTGCCGGGCCGAGGGCGTCGCCCTCGCCGTCGGCCTCGGCGACAACATCTACGAGAACGGCCCGGAGTCGGGCCACGACCCGGAGTTCGCCGACAAGTTCGAGCGGCCCAACGAGGGCATCGACGTCCCCTGGCTGATGGTGCTGGGCAACCACGACTGCTCCGGCATCATCCCGGGCAGCGGCGGCAACCCCTCCCGCGGCGACCGCGAGGTGACGTACGCCGCGTCGTCGCGCCGCTGGTACATGCCCGCCCGCTACTACTCCGTACCGATCCCGGCGGGCGGCTGCGGGGCGCCGCTGGTGGAGTTCTTCGCGCTGGACACCAACCCCGTCGCCTCGACGGTCATGCAGACCGACCCCTACTTCACGTGGGACGGCCCCTATATGCGCGAGCAGCGCGCCTGGCTGGACGGGGCCCTGACCCGCTCCCGCGCCGCCTGGAAGGTGGTTCTCGGCCACCACCCGTATCTGAACAACGGCGTCCACGGCAACGCCGGGTCCTACGACGGCTTCGTGATCGGCGACTACACCAGCGGCGTCCACCTCAAGGAGCTCTACGAGCAGGTGGTGTGCGGCCGGGCCGACCTGATCCTCTCCGGCCACGACCACACCCTCCAGGTGCTGGAGCCGACCGCGCGCAGCCGGGGCACCCGGCAGCTCGTGTGCGGTGCGGCGAGCAAGACGGGGGACGGCCGGGCCCACGGCCGCACGCCCGCCAAGTGGCAGGACTTCTCCCACAACGGATTCATGATCGCGAAGATCACGGCGGAGCGGCTGACGGTGAACTCCTACACCGTCGACACCGCCGCCTCCCGTGCCCGCCTGGCGCACAGCTTCAGCTCCGCGCCCCTGCTCGCCCCGACTGCCTGACCGCTCGCGGCCGACGTCCGGCGGGCGCTCAGTGCGCGTGCGGCTCGGCCCGGTGCACCGGCCCGTGCGGGTCCTCGCAGTGCGTGTGCGAAGGGTCCGCGGCCGCCTCTCCGGGCCGGGCCACGGTCAGCACGCGCGCCGGGGCGTGGTCGACCTGGAGGGTCGTGTGGCCGATCTTGTAGTCGTGCCGCAGGACGTGCTCCAGGTCGCGCCGCACCGCGTGGCAGTCGCCCTCCGGGGTGACCAGAACGTGCGCCGAGAGCGCCGGCTGACCGGAAGTGATCGTCCAGACGTGCAGATCGTGGACCTCGGTCACCGCCGGGTTGGCGGCCAGCCGGTCGCCTATGGCGTCGGGCGCGAGGTCCACCGGCGCGGCCTCCAGGAAGATCCGCCCGGACTCGCGCACCAGCCCGTACCCGGCCCGCACCATCAGCGCGACCACCACCAGCGTGACGACGGCGTCGATACGGGCGAACCCGGTGGTCAGCACAACGAGACCGGCGACCGCGGTGGCGATGAAGCCGAACAGGTCGTTGAGGATGTGCTGGTACGCGCCCTCGACGTTGAGCGAGGAGCGGTTGGCCCGCGAGATGCACCAGGCCGCCGCGATGTTCACGACGATTCCGGCCAGCGCGGTGACGAGCACGAGCGAGCCGTCCACGCTCGGCGGATCGATCAGCCGGCGCACCGCCTCGTACGTCAGCCAGGCGGCGAGCAGCAGCAGCGTGACGCCGTTGAGCTGCGCGGAGAGGATCTCGGCGCGCTTGAGCCCGTAGGTGAAGCCGCCGCGGGCCGGCCGGGCCGCGAGCCGCATCGCGACCAGGGCGAGCACGATCGACGCGGCGTCGGTGAGCATATGGGCCGCGTCGGAGATCAGCGCGAGGGAGCCCGCCGCGATGCCGATCAGGACCTCGACCGCCATATACGCGGTGATCAGGGCGAGCGCGGCGAACAGCCAGCGGCGGTCGGCGTCCGCCGACACCCCGTGGGAATGCCCGGCGTGCCCGCCCGGTCCATGGCTGTGATCGTGGCCGTGCTCGATGTGCTCGCTCATCGCTCCTGCGCCTCCCCATCAACGCTGCCGACCCCCGCAGTGAAGCGCACCGCGCGCAGATCGGCAAAGGCTGCACCGGTGACCGTTGTCATCATCGATAACACCGCTCTGACCTGCGGTTTCGTGCGGATGGCGGGAGGCGGTCGGAACGCTCGACGGCAGCCCCGGAGCGGCGAGCCGACGGGCAGTCAGGCGGGAACACGCGGCGCCGGTTGCCCGGCGGGCGACTGGGTAGGGGCGCAAAATGATGATCTAGCCCCTGTCCGCCTCCGTACGGGATGAGTATGAACACTGGACGACCGAGCCCGTCGAGGACCAGGCGGGACAAGAGGCAGAGCAGCGGCGGCAGCGCCGCCACGGACCGCATGCTCCGCATCCTGCTGCGCCGCGGGAAGAACACGCTGAGCGCCGAGGACGTGACCGTCACCGACAAACCGCAGGTGCGCCGCGCGGTGTCGGCGGCGGCCCTCGGCAACACCATGGAATGGTTCGACTTCGGCGTCTACGCCTATCTGGCGGGCACGCTGGGCAAGGTGTTCTTCCCGGCCAGCGAGCCGGGCACCCAGGTGGTCTCCACCTTCGCCACCTTCGCCGCGGCCTTCCTGGTCCGGCCGCTCGGCGGACTGGTCTTCGGACCGCTCGGCGACCGCATCGGCCGCAAGCGCGTGCTCGCCGCCACCATGATCATGATGGCGATCAGCACCTTCGCCGTCGGCTTCCTGCCCAGCTACAGCGCCATCGGCTTCGCGGCCCCGATCCTGCTGCTCGTCTGCCGCCTGGTGCAAGGTTTCTCCACCGGCGGCGAGTACGCCGGAGCCACCACCTACATCGCCGAGTACGCGCCCGACAAACGCCGAGGCTTCCTCGGCAGCTGGCTCGACTTCGGCACCTTCGTCGGCTACTCGCTCGGCTCCGGCCTGGTCACCATCCTCACGGCCGTGCTCGGCTCCGACGGCATGACCGACTGGGGCTGGCGGCTGCCGTTCCTGGTCGCCGGGCCGCTCGGGCTGATCGGCCTCTATATGCGGCTGCGGCTGGAGGAGACCCCGGCGTTCCAGAAGGAGGCCGAACAGGCCGAGGCCGAGGCCGAGAGCGGTGAGAACGCCGAGGGCGACCCGGTCGACGAGGCCCGCCAGTCCGGCCACGGCCGGCTGAAGGAGATCTTCACCCGGCACTGGCAGGCGGTCCTCATCTGCATGGGCCTGGTGCTGCTCTACAACGTCACCAACTACATGGTGACCTCGTACCTGCCGACCTTCATGACCGAGACGCTCGGCGAGGACGACCTCACCGCCCAGCTGCTGGTGCTCGGCACCATGATCGTGGTGGTGCTGACCATCACCACCGTGGGCCGCACCTCCGACCGCTGGGGCCGCCGGCCCGTCTTCATGGCCGGCAGCATCGCGCTCGTCGTGCTCGCGATCCCCGCGGTGGCCCTCATCAAAGAGGGCGGCATCCTCCTGCCCGCCTTCGGCTGCCTGATCCTGGGGCTGCTCCTCGTCTGCTTCGCCGGCACCTCCGCCTCGACGCTCCCCGCGCTCTTCCCCACCCGGCTGCGCTACGGGGCCCTGTCCATCGCCTTCAACATCTCCGTCTCCCTGTTCGGCGGCACGACGCCGCTGTTCGCCTCGGGACTCGTCCAGGCCACCGGCGACAAGATGGTGCCCGCCTACTACCTGATGGTCGCGGGCGTCATCGGCTTCATCGCCGCCTTCTTCCTGCACGAGACGGCCGGCAAACCGCTGCGCGGCTCGGGACCGATGGTCGAGACCCCCGAACAGGCCCAGGCGCTGGTCGCCGACAGCCGCACGGAGGCCGGCCGCCGGGCGCGGGACATCTGGATCAAAC
>NZ_JBHVHQ010000631.1:0-5057 GCF_042800135.1 Streptomyces sp. NPDC057654
CTCAAGCGCCACGGCTTCACCGACATCGACGCGCGCATCCTTCCCGCCCCCGACCCGCAGGACGTCGGCACGCTCATGGTGCGCGCTCACCGCCCGGCATAACCGGGACTGCCGGTGGTGCTCACCGCCTCGGACCGTACGCACACGCGCTGTGCTCCCGAGGTCCTGATGGTGACCATGTGGTCGGCCCACGTCCGCGCGGGGGCCACGGCCGTCGCGGTGGTCGTCCCACCAAGTCCGGTGAAGGGGAGATCCGTCCGCTGGCCACGGGTCTTCATGAACCGCAGGCTCTTGATGAGGGTGCCGCTCGCATCGCCCCGACCGTCGCACACCACCAGCGGTGACTGGGTACGACCTCCAAGCAGCAGCGGCGCGCGGCTCTCTGGAGCACTTGGAGTCCCTGCACAGGCACCTTGCCGGGCACTCAGCTCTCGGAATTGCCCCGAACGACCCGTTGCCGCCCGCCGCACTGAAGGAACTGCTGGCGACCGCCACGCAGCGGCCCGGCGCAACCTGTTCAACCGCTTCATGGGGATGATGTTCCACTGTCTGCTTGCCGGGAAAGCAGTCGCTGCTCGCGCGTTCTCCTACTTCGTGCGGTCCCGGTGGAACCGGGAGACCTCCACAACCCACTGCGCCACCGCTGCGAGATCTCTTCCTGGCCGCGGCCGACCGGCAGCGGCCGCTATCCGGGGGAAGGCCGGGTGCATGTCCCGATCGCTACCCGTGACCAGCGCGGACAGCAAGGGGGCCGTCCGATCGCAGCTCTGGTCCACCTGAATGAGCACATCAACTTGCCGGCTCCGCTCGAGGGCGGGAAGCTCCGGCGGGAGCTGAGCGCGCAGCTCCCGCCAGGTGAGCGTGGTTCCGGTCGACGCTGCCCTCTGCAGGACGGTCTTGACCGCGGCGGCCAGCGGGTCGAGCTTTACGCGCGCGGGACTTGGCGGCTTCCTGGCTGCCGGGGGCTTCGTGCGGACACGGGGCTGAGCGGCCGTGGCGCGCCGCGGGCGTCGCCGCCGCGCCCAGCGGATCCAACTGTCGATCTGATCCAGTTCGCTGCCCCTGAGGAAGGGGGCTGCGATGTTCGCCTCCTGCTTCAGTTCCCTTGTCAGTTGCGTCAGTTCATCGGCGGCCAGGCGGTCGCTCTCGCGGCGAAGGCGCTTGAGCAGCGTACGGACTTTTGCCGCCGACTCCCTTGGCCGGTTCGGATTCTGTTTCTTGCTCTTGGGGGGAGCCGGCTTCTTCGGGGCCGGCACCGGTTTGTGGTGCGGCTGTCTTCGCCCGGCCGCCTGAGCCGGGGACTGCTCGGCGTAGTCGCGCCCGCGCAGATAGGTGCGGGCGGTGGCCAGGATGCGGTGCTCCTCGGCGCTGGCGCCGCGTCGGGTCAGCGACGCGGCCTGCTGAACCCCGGACCGGACATCCCATGCCCGCCGTTCACGGACAGCAGCGTCCAGGTCCTTGAAGATACGGCGCTGGTACTCCTCGTGTGCGGCCACCCATGCCTTCGCTTCCTCCAGGACTCTCTCGGCTTCCGCTCGGGCCGTGGCTGTCAGGTTCTCCAGGAAGGTGCTGCTGCCGTCGCAGAGTCTGCGCACGTGGTCCACGGTCCCCGTTCGCTGTGCGGCCTCCAGGCCGCGGGCGAATGTGACCACGCTCTCCGGCAGATTGCCCCGGCCGGAGGACGCGCCCGGTGCGTCCGCCCGGGCCCGGGCGGTGGGGCGATCCCGCAGAAAGCGGGAGGCCGCGGGCGTGAGCAGGCCTTCGTCCGTCCACGTGCACTCGCTGAACGGGACCCACTCGGTGGGGGACGCCAGGCTCTGGGTTCCGATCCAGACGCGGCGGGTCGCACCGTCGCTGTCACACCTGACGCGGTAGACGTACGGGCAGCCCGCGAGGATGTCCGGGTCCGGCACTGCGCCGGGGCCGAGGATGACGGCGTGCTGCCGTGCCCAGTCCGGCTGCACGGAGGCGTCCATGTGGATACGCAGGGACAGGCCGTCCTCCAGGTCGACGTCCACCAGGGATCCGATCGGCGGCGGAAAGGCGAACCGGGCGGCCCGGCCGTACTCGAGCAGCGAGCGGGACATCGCCGACTTCACATACAGGTGGTCCGCGCTGGATTCGCCTACGCTCGGCCGGCGGCAGGCGTTCGGGGCGCCGTGCGGCAGCGGATTATGCTGAAAATGACACTGCCGGTCGGTATATAACTTGTGTCCGAGCTGGCCTCCGCAGCCGCCCAGGAGCAATCCGCACCAGAACGTGTCCTGCTGGTGAGCGCGACGGAAGACGTCGAGCTCGATCGCCTCGGTCGGCAGGATGATCGGGACATCGGACTGTTCGTCGCCGATAACCGCCGTTTGCACCAGTCTCGTGTCCCGAACCATGTCGTCCCCACACTCGGCTTCTGCAACGAACGATAGGTCGTCGGTGCTGCACTCGCGGTTGATTCTGTAGAACAAGTGTCAGCGGTGAGGGACGGCTGTGCGGAGCTTGTCGGACGTGGCGGAGGGTGTCGAGCGGTCGCCCGTTCATTGGTGAGACCGGCCGACGAACGTACTCGTCCCCTTCCGGGCTCAAACTGCGTGGCCCGCGCGCTGGCGGCCGACGCGCGGAAGTTCTCCATGCGCTCGGCCGCCGGCACCGTCGACTACTCCAGCGGGCTCGCGTTCGCCAGGGCGTCAGCTGCCTCTGACCGGGCCCGGGGCCGCCAGCGCGTGGGCCAGCCGGACCGCGCCGGCCACCGGTTCGCCGGAGTACACCGTCAGCGGGAGGCCGAGCCGGGCGCGAAGTCGGGCTGCCACCCGTTCGGCGAGCAGGGGGCGGGCCGCGATGACGGCGCCGCCGGCGATGACGCGGGAGAGCGCGGCGCCGCGCTCCTGTACCTGGTCGACTAGGTCGACCAGGTCGTCGGCGCCCTTGGCGACGGCGGCGCGGGCGGCGGGCGAGCCGCGCTCGGCGGCGTCGAAGACGGCGGGGGCCCAGTCCGCCCATTCACGGGGCCGCAGCCGTTGCATCGCGTCCACCACGTCCCGCAGGTCCCGCAGGTCTCTGCCGCCGGACCGGCGCAGCAGCAGGGGCAGCAGGGGGTCGTCGACGTGTCCGTGGCGGTCGTGGGCGCGCGTGAGCAGTCGTACGGCCTCGCGTACGGTGCCCCAGGCGGAGCCGGGGTCGCCGAGGAGCCAGCCCCAGCCGCCCGCGTACAGGGAGGTGCCGTCGGGGGTGCGGGCCACGGCGATCGACCCAGTGCCGACGATGAGCCCGGCGCCGGGGCCGCCGTGCGGTACCGCTGCCTCCAGGAGGAACGCGTCGTTGACGACGGTGACCGGCGTGCCGGTGCGGGCGGCGAGTGCGTCGCGCAGGTCGAGGCACTCCTGGTCGGAGTCGCAGCCGTGCGCGCCCACGGCCACGGCGAGCGGGCGCCGCGCGGTCGTCTCGCGCAGGCGGGCATCCAGCAGGAGGGCCTTGCCCGGGGCGTCCAGGGCGGTCCACTCCCCCGCCGGGTGGATGCGCTCGTCGAGCGTGCGGCCGTCGGGTGTGGCGAAGCGGAGCCGGGTTTTGGTCCCGCCCGCGTCCACGCCCACGATGTAGTCGGTTTTCACGTGCTCCTCGCGTGGTCGGTCTTCGTGCGTGCGCCGGCGGTGTCCGGCGGGCCGTCTCAGCCGCGTGCGGCGGCGTAGAAGGCGAGGCACGTGGCGAGGGTCTGCCGGGCGGTGTGCACGTTGGAGCCGGGCGGGACGCCGTTGTTGACGGCGGCGAGGAGGACGTCGAGGGTGTCGAAGGTGTCCTCGGGCAGCCGGTTGAAGGTCCATTCGCCGCCCTTCTCGGCGAAGCCGAACGTTCCCGTGGCCGTGGAGTGGGTGACGGCCCCCTTCGAGCCGACGAGGTGCGCGTGGGTGGAGGAGGTGCCGGCGGGGGATATCCAGGTGTCCTCGACGGTGACTACGGCGCCGCTCTCCAGGGTGAGGACGGCGTGTCCGTAGTCTTCGACGGGGAGATCGGGGTGGGCGATGGTGGCGGTGGTGCCCGTGACGCTGGCGACCGGGGAGCGGAACAGTGCCTGGATCCGGTCGAGTTGGTAGACGGCGTGGTCGATCCAGCCGCCGCCCGGCGTGCGGGCGGGGTCGGCCCACCAGCCGGGGCCCTCCGTCGAGCCGGGCCAGGCCGTGGGCAGGCCGCTGTTCATGGCGAAGGTTGCTGAGCGCAGTTCGCCGAGCCGCCCCGAGTCGACCAGGGAGGAGAGCCGCCGGGCGAGCGGGGAGGTGTGCCGCGATTCGCTGGGGACGAAGACGACGCCGGAGCGCTCCACCTCGTCGACGACGCGGTCGGCCTCGGCGAGCGTCATGGCGAGGGGTTTGACGGAGACGATGTGCTTGCCGGCGCGGGCTGCCGCGACGCACAGACCGGGGCTCTGCTCGACGCTGGTGAAGCAGGCGACCGCGTCGATGCCGGGGTCCTCCAGTACGGCGGCGGGGTCCGTGGAGGTGCGTGGGCAGCCGGTCAGGCGGGCGACGTGGGCGGCTCGTTCCGGGTCCCGGTCCACGAGCGCGTGCAGGGCGACGGAGGGGTCGGCGGCGGCGCGCCGGGCGAAGGGGATCGCCGCGTACCAGTGATCGAAGCCGATGACGCCCATGCGCAGCGGGGCGGGTGCCGAGGTCATACGGGGGTGCTCCTCGTGGTCGAAGTGAGCGAAGCGGTGGTCGGAGCGGCCGAGGCAGCCAGAGCAGCGGAAGCGGCCGCTTCGGCGCGGTCGCTCAGAAGGTGGTGGTGAGTTCGACGATGCGCTTCTCCCGCGCCGAGGTCATGACGGCGGCCATGATCTCCAGGGCGTGCCGGGCGTGTTCGGCCGTCAGGACCACGGGGGCGCCGTCGAGGACGGCGTCGGCGAGGTGTCCGACGAGCAGGGCGCGCCCGTAGCGCGCCCGGCGGGTGTTGACGGCCAGCGGCTCCGACGGGTCGACCCAGCCGTCCACGCCCGGCGCGATGTCGGTGCGGTAGATCTCCAGGTCGGGGCCGTCGGGCCGGAAGAGGCTGATGACGCCGCGGCGGCCTTGGATTTC
>NZ_JBHVHQ010000632.1:0-5036 GCF_042800135.1 Streptomyces sp. NPDC057654
CGTCCAGCCCCAGCACGGCGAACAGCCAGCCCCATCCGTGCTGCCAGATCAGGGCCAGCAGCCGCGCCGGGCCGGGCCGGGACGCCCCGTCGTCCTCGGCGGCCGTCTGGGTGCCGAGCTTCTGCCACAGCTGGAGTTCGATGAGCCAGGCGGCCAGCGCCGGCACGGCGGCCAGGACGGGGCGGGCCCACCAACTGGCCGCGTGTACGGCGTTCATGGCGCCGGAGAAGGCCACCAGCATCCAGGCGGTGCGGTGCATCAGCCGCAGCTCCCGCGTCCAGCCACGGGCCGGATCGGCAGTGCGGTACAGCATGACCAACAGCACCATCTCCGCTGCGTCGAACACCCCGATGAACGCCCCCGCCAGCAGCGGCGGCAGACGCACCGTGTCGGTGGCGAACCCCCACAGCCCGTGGACGCTCACCGCGACACCCCCCAGCGCCACGAAAGCCTGCGGACCGATACCCGCCAGCCACACCGACTTGCGCAGCACCCGCACACCCAACACCGCGACCAGCACCGCCAGAACGGATACGGCCAGCGGCACCGCCCACACCAGGAAAGACGGATGCGAGGGCAGGAACCGGAACAGGTCCGCGATCATGTGTTCTCACCCCCCACCGGACCGGCGAGGGGCACGGAGTTGACGCTCCACTCGACCTCGGAGACCGGGCGGTCATCGGCCGGTCCCCACCGGATCTCTGTCCCTACGGGGGCGATGCCCTCCGCATGCCCGTACGCGTCCTCGTGCGTCGCGTGCAGGCTGTGCAGTTCCCCGTAGTGCCGCAGCAGCGACAGGTGCGCCGGACGGCGCGCCTTGGCGGCTTCGGCCGCCTGCTGCTCCAGCTCGGTCACCCGGTCACGCAGCCGCTGAACCACGGTGCGGGGGTGATGGTCCGGGCAGGGCTCCGACTCCACCGGCTGACGGCAGTCCGCGCAGCACTCCCCGCCCGGCGGGAGCTCCGCATCCCAGTAGGTACGCGACTCCTCGTAGTACCTGTACATCCAGCGGCTGCGGTCCGCGGCCAACCGGTCGGCCTCCACTTCCAGGGACTCGATCCGGTCGGCCTGCGCCGCGTTCACCGCCGCCGCATCCTTGAGCAGGCTCTGGGCGGCGGCAACCCGCTGCCGGACCTCGTTGGCCTCACCGATAGCCGCACCGGCCGCCTGCTCAGCAGCCACACGGCCCGCGGCAAGCCGTTCGACGGTGCGGGCCTGCTCGGCGATGTGCCGCTCAGCGCGCTCACGGACCTCCCGGACCTCGTCACGGGCCCGGTCCAGATCCTCGCGGAGCGCGGCGAGCCTGCCGCCTGTGATGAGGCGAATCACCGCGCACCCCCCGCGGCAGCAGCCGAGGCGGGGGCCGCCTGCTCATCGTCGGGCCATGTCAGGCGGCAGTGCCATACCCGCACCTGTACCTCAGCCATGCGGATCTCGGCGTTCCAGTGCTCGTACACCCGGGTGTCATCGGCGTCCTTGGTGTAGACGGCGCGGCCATCCAGGCGGGCCGCCCACGCCCGCACCCCCTCCGGATGCGGTACTTCGATGTGGACTTCCGCAGCCTGGTGGAAGCGGTAGAGCCTCACGTCGGCCACGGGCAGACCGGAGTGCGCGGTCAGCAGGTCACGGGCCACCTGCCCGGCGTCCCGTACGGCCGCCTCGTCGGCGGCGATGGCATCCAGGATCGGCGTCTCGCTCATCGGGCACCCCCAGGGGTCCAGTCACTGCGGTCGGGAATGAGCTCGGGCCGGTCGGTGGCGCAGTGCACGTACAGGGCGTCGTTCTCGTCCAATTCGTGCTGCAACACGACGGGGGGCGTGCCGCCCTCAGCCGCCGGAGCAGTCGGCGTCGGGGTTGCCATCACCGGTCACCCCCGCCCTGCTCTGCGGTGTCGGCCAGGCCGTGCAGCTGCGTGGCCATGGCGGCCAGGGCGTCATTGATGTGCTCCTCGATCTCGTCCACCGGGTCGGGGATCGAGGCGGACAGCATGTTCGCGGCCTCGCGCAGACCGGCCGCCCGCCCGTTGTGCTGCTCGGCTTCGGCGGCCGACAGCCGCGTACGCAGCGCGCCGGCGGCGGTGCGGGCGGACGTCTTGAAGGCGTCGTGCTGGCGGCGCAGCCACTCGACTTCGGCGAGCAGGTCGGCCAGGGCCGCGTCCATGGTCAGGACCGTCCGGTGCTCGGAGTCGCTCAGCGCGCGGATGGCGGCCTCACGCTCCGGGGACAGGGGCTCAGGCATCACCGTCACCGCCCTCGGACTCATCGAGGAGGAGGGATTCGCCGTCGGTGACGCGGCGGACGGTACGCACGTCGTGCGCCATCGCGGCCAGGTCGAGCCGCATCCGGTCACCGCCGGTATCCGTCAGGAACACGAACCGCTGGTCGGCGCAGTAGACGTCATGCGCGGAGAGACGCTCGACGTGCCCGGAGACCCAGGTCACCTCGTACAGCTCAAGGGCCGGCGGCTCGAAGTCGCCCGGCATCGGCAAGGGCTCTGGAATGATGGAAGACACGGTTACTCCCTTGGGGAAGTTGGGTGTGATCGAGGCCCCCGCGCGGCCTGCGATGCCGTTGCGGGGGCCGTTTGCCGTCAGGCGGCTACCGGGTGCGGGAACTCCTGCACATCGGCCATGGCGATGAAGCGGACCGGTGCCGACGGATCGTCGGCGTCCTGCTCGAACCACTGCCACTCCTCGCCGCAGACCAGCTCGAAACCGAGGCCGGCGAGTGCCTGCCGGCGCTGCGCGAGCGTCGGGACCGGGGCGCCGGTATCCCACTCCCGTTCGGGCCACTGGGACGCCGGGACGGACGGCACGATGACGTACAGGCACCACTGCCCGTCGATGGCGGACATCTGAGCGCGGATCCGGACGTCCATCACGTCACCTCCAACGCCGTCCCCGGCCGCCCTTCACGGCGGCCGTTGACGGTCGGATGGGTGGGCTGGTCACCGTGGGCGATGACCCAGCCCCCGCCGCCCTCCTTCGCCGTGTACATCGCTTCGTCCGCGCGGCGCATCAGCAGCGACGGGTCAGCGGCCGTCGGGCTGCTGAGCTTCGCGCCGATCGACGCGCCGACCATCAGCACGGCACCCTCGAAGCCGACGGGGTGGCGCAACCACTGATCCAGGCCCGTCAGTTCGCCGGGCAGGGACTCGGGTGCGGGGATGGCCGCGGCGAATTCGTCCGCGTGCCCGCCGAGGCGGGCCGCGATGCCGTCCGCGCCGCCGGCCCACTGCGCCAGCCGCACGCCCGTCTCACGGATCACCGCATCCCCCGCGGCATGCCCGAACTCGTCATTGACCGGCTTGAGGCCGTTCAGGTCGATGACCAGTACGGCCGTGGGGGACTTGCGGACCATGCGCCGCACCCGCAGCTCGAACGCGGCGCGGGCCGGCAGGCCCGTCAGCGGATCCAGACGGGCCCGGCGCCACCGGTCCCGCATCCACAGGGCGTGCACCGACCAGGCGGCGGCCAGCGGCGCAGCCACCTCGGCATGGGCGAGCAGGGCGCTCACGCCCCCACCTCCCCCTCAACGTCGGTGTCGAGGCGGTTGGCCAGCTCCCGCCGGGCCGCCAGCACCTGCCGGCGGGCCCGGCGCAGCCGCCGCGCATCCAGCTCCGTCGGGGCACGGTCCAGCACGCTGATCTGCGCGTCCAACAGCTCGACCTCGGCATCGAGGAGCGGCGTCTCCACCTCGATCGCATCCAGGTCGGCGTCCGACGGCTCCCGGCCGCCCTTGGCCGGCGACACGACGGGGCGACGCCGACGGCGCGCGTCTTCTAGGGTCTTCATGGGTCGTTGGTCCTTCCACAGGGGTGCGGCCCGAAGCGGCCCCGGAGGTGCAACTCCGGGGCCGCGCCGCGTGGAAACTTCGGTCAGCGGTGCAGGCGGTTCCTGACAGCCAGAACGGCGCAGCAGGACACGAGCGTCAGCAGCAGGCCCCCACAGCCGTCGCTGTGGAGCCGGGCGTGCTCCTCACACTGCGAACAGGGATCGTTGGCGGGGCCAACGCCCCACTGATTGCGGCTGTGGAGCTTCGCGTGCTCCTCGCACGGGGAACAACGGTCACTCATCGGCGGTCCTTCCAGAGGAGAGCGGCGCGAGCAGCGGCCCGGAGGTGCAACCCCGGGCCGCGCGCCGCTCGTACGGACAGGCGGTTCAGTCGTTGAAGCAGGCGAAAGCGTCGGTGACGTCGGCGCCCGCGAAGTCGCGGACCGCGATGTCCCACGCCTCACCCCGGCCGGCGGCCCGCGCGAGAACCGCGCCGACCTTCTCCACCGCCGCGGCCCGCAAACCGGCCTTCGCGACGGGGCCGCTGTCGAGGGTGTAGGCCAGCGTGTACCGCGGCTCAGGCCGGACACCGCCGGAGAGGTACGTACTCATGGGAACTCCCTCAAGGTCAGAGACTGTTGATGTACTCCGCGGCGGCGGCCAGGAACGCCGCATCGGCCTCCCGCGCTTCGTCACCGCGCTTGTCGATGTCGGCCTGCGTCGTGGATTCGTCCACGTCGCCGAGGGCATAGGACCGGTCGACCAGGCGGTCCGCGTGCCACAGCACGGCGGGATCGGTGATCCGCAGCCGCAGCCGGTCCCGCGCGTCGTTGACCACGTCGCGGGAGTCCCAGCTCCGCCACCGCTCGGCTTCCCGCTCCGCGGCCGGCCGCTCCCGCAACTCCCACCGGCGGTAGAGCTTTCCGCGGTGCCGGTGCAGGGCCCCGGCCAGGGCCTCAACCGCCTCCCGACGCTCCTCACGCACCCGCTCAGCGCGGGCCGCCCGGGCCGTACGGGCAGCGGAGGCGTACTGCATGCCACCGCCGGCCAGCGCACCGGCCAGCACACTCAGCGCCCCGGCGACCGTGTCGGCGTTCACCGGCCGCTCCCGCCGCTCGACTGCCGGTTGACCTCGGCGAGCTTGCGGGACAGTTCCTCGTGCTCCTTCTCCGTCATACTCGTGACCACAGGGTGTCTCCTTAGCGGACTCCTGTACTGACGGCCCCCGGGTGCATCCGGGGGCCGTCGCCGTCGGCTGCGCGTC
>NZ_JBHVHQ010000633.1:0-5017 GCF_042800135.1 Streptomyces sp. NPDC057654
GAACCGGAATTTGGGCTTCAGTACGGCGGCGCGGCGCACCGGGTGGGCCAGCACCCAGCCGACATTCGGGCCGGGCACGACGACGGGCCCGCGCCAGAGCGCGTCGCGCGCGGCGAAGAGGGCGAGGCCGACGGCGACGCCGACGAACACGGCAGGCAGGGTGTGCCGCACGTCGTCGCCGACGCCGCTGTAGTCGGCGCTGACCTGGAGCTCCCGCAGAAAGCGGATGACGTAGCCGCTGCCGTAGCCGAGGACGGCGAGGATCACGCAGTAGATGAGGACGGCCGTGTCGCGGCGGCGCTGGCGCTGGTGCGCGCGGCGCTTGTCCCGCAGCCAGCGGAGCGTCTCGTCGGTGCGGTCGTCGTGCTCCTCGCTCCAGACCTCGTCCTCGTCCTCGGCCGCCTCGCTCAGGTCTCCCTCCCGCACGCTCACGACCGCACACCGATCTTCTTGAGGACCGCGGCCGGAGTGCCCTTGGCGATGACCGCGCCGTCCTCCAGCGCGATCATGCGGTCCGCGACCGCCTCGGCCAGGTCCGCCTGGTGGGTGGCGAGGAGCACGGCCACGCCGTCCTCCTTCTCCCCGATCAGCAGCTCGGCGAGGCGCTGCCGGGCGTCGGGGTCGAGCCGCTGCTCCGGCTCGTCGAGTACGAGCAGGTCACGGGGGCGTACCAGGGCCGCCGCCAGCAGCAGCGACTGCATCTGGCCGGAGGAGAGCGAACCGGGCAGCGCCTTGGCGTGGTCGGCCAGGCGCCGGTCGGCGAGCACCTCGTCGATCCAGCCGTCGGCGTCCTCGACGGCGTGCGCGACGGTGACCAGTTCCAGGTGCTCGCGGACGGTGAGGTCCGGGTAGCAGGCGACGGTGTCGCCGACCACGGCGACCCTGGCCCGTACGACGGGATCGTCCTCGGAGACCGTACGGCCCGCGAACAGCGCGCTGCCGCTCGTCGGCGTGTCCCGGCCGCCGGCGATCCGCAGCAGGGTCGACTTGCCGGAGCCGTTGTGCCCGAACAGGGCCGTGCAGGTGCCCGCGGCCAGGCTGAGATCGATCGGATGCAGCGCCTTACGGTCGCCGTACGACCTGCTCACCTTGCGCAACTGCAACAGCGCCGTGTCGGTCTTCGCGGCCATCGGCCCTCCGTAAGCGCGGGGAATTCTCACCAGACCATAAGTGATGCCGCCGCCCGCCCCTGGAGGCGGGCTCGCCCAGCGGCCTGGTGGTTCAACGGCCGGAGGGCCGGAGTTCGCCGCGCAGGCGCCTGGCCCGTAGGACCAGTTCCAGTTCGAAGCGGCGGTCGGGGTCGTCGACCTCGTCGCCCCATAACTCCCGGATCTGGCGCAGCCGGTAGCGGACGGTCTGCGGGTGGACGCCGAGGCGGGCCGCGACCTCGGGGGCGCCGCCGCGCGTCTCCAGCCAGGCGAGCAGGGTCTCGGCGAGGCGGCGGCCCTGGGTGGGGCCGCAGTGCAGCAGCGGGGCGAGGCGGCGGCGGGCGAGGTCCTCGATCAGTTCGGCGGGCGGCAGGAGGACCAGCGCCTCGGTGTGCTCGGTGCAGTGCAGCACCGCCCCGGACGGCAGCTGGCCCAGCTCCATCAGCCGTACGGCCGCCCCGGCCCAGCGCAGCGACTTCGCGGCCTCGGCCAGCGGTACGGGCGGGCCCATCGCGCCGGACCAGCCGGCGGTGGCCCGGCGCAGCAGCTCGGGGCGGCCGGCCGCGTCCGGGTCGGGGACGACCATGCGCGGCTGCTCGCACTCCATGTCGAGCAGGACGCCATGGCCGACGGCGGGCGCGACGGCCTCGCGCGCCGGGCGCAGCAGGACGCCCACGGCCACGTACGACGGCAGCGGCCAGCCGAGCCGGGCCGCGTGCTCCGCCAGCGCGTCCGCCGGGTCCTTGCGGTGGTGCTCGGTGAGCAGCAGGTCCAGCAGGCGGCGCTGAAGGCGCAGCCTCTCGCCGGTCTGCCGGGCGACAGCCTCCGCGTAGCCGCGCATGGTCTCGGCGACGAGGCCGTCGAGGTAGTCGAAGCCGGACTCGGCGAGTTCGTACATGGCGGGGGCGGGGATGCCGGTCTGGCCGCCGATCTCGGCGAGGCGGCGCCAGGCGAGTTTCACGCCGAGCCGGTAGATGGCCTGGAGGGAGTCGAGGCTGCGGCCGTGCAGCATCTGGCCGCGGCCGAACTCCTGGAAGACGGGCGGGTGCGCGGGCGCCCGCTCCGGCTCGGCGGTCAGCTGCCGGACGAAGTGTTCGAGGGCGCGGCGGATGCCGACGAGCGCCATGGGTTCGCCGGAGTCGTCCGGCACGAGGGCGAGGTTCGGGAATTCGCGCCGGATCTGGCCGAGGATGTCGGCCGCGAGTTCGGGCACTTCGGCGAGGGCGAGCGCGGAGAACCGCCGGATCTGCGGATGGGGCACGTCCTGCCAGGCGGAGTGCGGCGCGGGCACGGTCATCGGCCTCCCGGTGACGAAGGCGAGGTCGGCGACGGCCTTGACGGCGTCTGCGACGGTCTCGCAGACGCAGAGGCAGACGGTGACGGTGACGGTGACGGTGCCGACGACGTGCCCTCCGCCGTCACCGACGGAAACGTCACCAGCGGATCGTTCGGCTGGTCCGGTGTGATGCCGAGCACCGCGACGATGCCGAGCGCCGCGCCCACGGCGAGAGCGGCGGCACAGGCGGCGGTCACGGCGGCGGCGAGCAGTCTGGACATGGCGCGTGGAGCCCCTTTCCCATGGCTGCGCCCCGGCCCGGCTCCGGTAACTGCCAACGTACGCAGGATCGTTGGAGCATTGACACCCCGTCAAGAGCCGCCTACGGTTCCCGGCCCGTACGAGATGTGCGCGCCCGGACCGCCCCGCCCTCCCCCGAGGAGTGCCCCTATGCGTCGCTCGACCCCGCCGGTCCCGCTGATCCTGCTCGGCGCCGGCGTCTTCCTGTTGGTGCTCGCCCCGATGCTCACCTGGTACGTCGAGCCCCACGCGAAACGCACGACCGTCAACGTGAACGCCACGACGGTTTTCACCGGCAAAGGCCGCTACTACGACGCCGAGGCGACCGCCGTCCGGAACGATCAGGTGATCACCATCACCCGGCGGGTGCTCGGCGACGTGGCGGCCTCCGACCGCAGCGGCCGGGCGGTGTGGGACGTGTCCACGACGATCGACACGCCGCGGACGCTGAAGCTGAAGGACCCCCGCAAGTCCTTCCAGTGGTCCACGGAGCGCTGGGTCACCGACCGCCGGACCAACGCGCCCGTGCACTGCTGCGGCGAGTCCCCCTCCCCGTTCCAGGGGGACGCCTACCTGAAGTTCCCCTTCGACCTTCAGAAGCGGGATTACCGCTGGTGGGACAATACGCTGGGGGCGACCGTGCCGCTCCGCTTCGCCGGTGTGCAGCGGGTGCGGGGCTATCAGGGGTACCGCTTCACGGGGACCGTGCAGCCGACCCGTACCGGCAGCAGGCAGGTGCCGGGCGCGGTGGTGGGCCAGCCCCGGCGCAGTCAGGTGCAGGCCGAGGAGTGGTACGCCAATGACGGTATCGACCTGGTCGTCGACCGCCGTACGGGCCGCGTGCTGAACGCCTCGCTGTCGCCGCATGTGACGCTGCGCGCGCCCGGCGGGCGGCGGGACGCGGTGACGCTGCTGGAGGGCGAGGACGTCGCGTTCACCCCGCGCACCCAGCGCGAACAGGTCGACATCGCCGAGCGCGAGAACCGCAAGCTGCGGCTGATCGGCGAGACGGCGCCGCTCGCCTCGGCGATCGTCGGGGCGTTCGCGACGGCGGGAGGCATGCTGCTGCTGGTGCGCCGTGCCACTCGTGTCGACTGAGGGTGCATGAAGTGACGAATCGTCAGCTCCAGGAAGGGCGGAAATTGTCACCTCGGTGAGTAGCCGCGCCGAACGCGGCGGCGAACACTGGCGAACTCACCCCGCGCACCGCCCGGCACCGTTCCCCCACAAGGCTCCGCACCCCAAGACGAGTTGGAGCGGCGATGCCCCAGCACGTACGGCCGTCCCTGTCCCCCCTCGCGGTCCCCCCTGCTGCGCTCCCCACTCCGACGCCACGACGCGAACCGCTATCGGCAGTTGCCTCGGCGCCGAGACCCGACCCGTCCTCCGCCCCACGCCGCATCGTCTTCCTCGCCCGCCGCGACCTCGGCAACCCCGCCGCCGGCGGCTCCGAGATCCTCGTCGACCACCTCGCCGAGGGCCTGACCGCCCAAGGTCACCAGGTCACCCTCGTCTGCGGCGGCCCCACCGCCCCCCGCGGCTACCGCGTCGTCTCCGCCGGCGGCGACGCCGCCCACTTCCTGCGCGCCCGCGGCCGGGTAGGCCCCTGCGACCTCCTGGTCGAGGTCTGCAACGGCATGCCCTACCTCGCACCCCTGTGGCACCACGGCCCCACCCTCTGCCTGGTCAACCACGTCCACACCGACCTGTGGCGGCTGCGCTACCCGCCGCCCGCCGCGCGGCTCGGCGCCCGCCTCGAACGCTGGGCGCTGACCGGCGCCCACCACCGCAACCTCATCGTCGCCGTGTCCGGCTCCACCGCCGCCGCGCTGCTGCGCCTCGGCGTGGCCCGCGACCGTATCCGCGTCGTGCACAACGGCGTCGAACAGCCCCCGCCGCCGCTCCCCGAGTCCCCCGAGCCGCTGTTCGTCGCGATGGGCAGGCTGGTCGAGTACAAGCGCGTCGATCTGCTGCTGCGGCTCTGGGAGCGGGTGCGGCCCGTCACCGGCGGCCGGCTCGTCATCGTCGGCGACGGCCCCGAACGGGCCCGGCTCCAGGCGCTCGCGGGCCCCGGCGTGACCTTCGCCGGGCGGATCGACGAGGCCGCGAAGCACCGGCTGCTGTGCGCGGCCTGGCTGCTCCTGCACCCCTCCCTGGTCGAGGGCTGGGGCCTGGTCGTCACCGAGGCGGCCGTACGCGGTACGCCCACGGTCGGCTTCGACGTCCCCGGCCTGCGCGACTCCGTCGACCATGGCCGTACGGGCCTCCTCGCGACCGGCGACTCCGCGTTCGC
>NZ_JBHVHQ010000634.1:0-5015 GCF_042800135.1 Streptomyces sp. NPDC057654
TGTCCGAACCGGCCGCCGCGCCCGCCGGCAGCCGCGGCGGCTTGTAGCCCTTCACCGGCTCCTTGCCCTGGTCCGGGCGTACGGCGCCGAGCAGCGGGTTCGCCGCTATGGGCGACACCTTCACCTTCGCGCCGGGCCGCGGCGCCTGTACCACCAGCCCGTCCCCTATGTACATCGCGACGTGGGTCGCGCCCTTGAAGTAGACGACGAGGTCGCCGGGGCGCAGCTCGTTCAGCGGCACCCGCGGCAGCGACTTCCACTGCTCCTGGCTGGTCCGCGGGATCGGGTCGCCCGCGTGCGCCCACGCCTGCGAGGTGAGGCCCGAGCAGTCGAAGGAGTCCGGCCCGGTCGCGCCCCACACATACGGCTTGCCGAGCTGCTTGAACGCGTACGCCACGGCTGCCTGGCCGTCCTTCGAGGGGGCCCGCGACGACCTGCCCAGCGAGCCGCTCGCCATCAGCTTCTCCTGCGCCTCGCCGACGTCCTTCTGCTCCAGCCGCTGGAGCTCGGCGAGCTGATCGCCCGTCAGCGACGCGAGCATCTTCTCGACCTCGGCGAGCCGCTCCTTGACCGTGTCGCGCTGCTTCTTCTGAGTGGCCGCGAGCGTCTCCTGGACGTCGAGGGCGGCCAGCGCGTCGGTCGCCAGCTGGTCGGCCTGCTGCTCGCCGCCGGTCAGCCGCTTGATCATCGCGTCCCGCCGGCCGGCCTCGCGCTTGAGCTGGTGCTCCTGGTCCACGGCGTCCTGCGGGGAGCGGCTGAGCAGGAACCGCACGTACGGGGAGAGGGCGCCGGTGCCGCCGCGGTACTGCTCGCGGGCGAGCCGCCCGGCGTCGTTCCTGCTGTTGGCGAGCGCGACCCGGACGTCGGCGAGCTCGCTGTTGAGCTTGTCGACCCGGGCCCGCTGCGTCTTCAGCTTCTCCTCGGTGCCGTTGTACGTCTCGGTGGCCTCCTCGGCCTTCTGGTACAGCGTCTGGAGCTGGGTGAGGAGCTCGCTGACCGAGGTGTCCGGCGGGTCCTTCGGTGACGCGAAGGCCATGGGCGCGGGCAGTGCGAACGCCGCCGTGGCGACCACCGCCGCCGTGCACACCGACCGTACGAACCGTCCGGACACGATTACCTCCATGAGTGGGCTAGATCAGTGGCCTAGATCATTTGGCCCAGGAAGGGATCGTGCCATGACCAATGCTATTAATGGCAGTGGTACGGGCGATTCCGCCCGACCTCGCCACTGAATGGCCGCCTTCGCGTCACCTGACCAGCGGTAGCCGAGGGGCGTCAGCGCTTGTAGTAGGCGTCGAAGTTCTTGGAGAACTCCCGCTTGTTGAAGGAGTCCCAGTTCACCGACCAGGCCATCAGCCCGCGCAGCGCGGGCCAGGTCCCGTGGGTGGCGTAGCCGCCGCACGAGGTCTTCCTGGTCAGGCAGTCGAGCGCTTTGTTCACCTCGCCGGGCGCGGTGTGCCCGTTGCCCGCGGTCGGGCTCGCGGGCAGCCCGATGGCGACCTGGGAGGGCTTCAGGGCGGGGAAGACGTTGTTCTTGTCGCCCGCGACGGGAAAGCCGGTGAGCAGCATGTCGGTCATCGCGATGTGGAAGTCCGCGCCGCCCATGGTGTGGTACTGGTTGTCGAGCCCGGTGATCGGGCCGGAGTTGTAGTCCTGTACGTGCAGCAGGGTGAGGTCGTCGCGCAGCGCGTGGATGACCGGCAGGTACGCGCCCGCGCGCGGGTCCTGGCCGCCCCACTTGCCGGAGCCGTAGTACTGGTAGCCGAGCTGCACGAAGAACGTCTCCGGCGCCATGGTGAGCGTGAAGCCCGCGCCGTACTTGGCCTTCAGGGTCTTGACCGCCGAGATCAGGTTCACGATGACGGGGGTCTTGGGGTTCTTGAAGTCGGTGTCGCCGGTGTTCAGGGAGAGGGAGTGGCCCTCGAAGTCGATGTCCAGGCCGTCCAGCCCGTACCGGTCGATGATCGCGCCGACGGACTTGACGAAGGCGTCGCGGGCGGCGGCCGTGGTCAGCCGCACCTGGCCGTTCTGGCCGCCGATGGAGATGAGCACCTTCTTGCCGGCCGCTTGCTTGGCCTTGATCGCGGCCCTGAATTCGTCCTCCGACTCCACATTCGGACACTCGCTCTTGGGGCAGCGGTTGAAGCGGATGTCGCCGGAGGTGGTGGAGGTCGGCTCGCCGAAGGCCAGGTCGATGACGTCCCAGCTGTCGGGGACGTCGGCCATCCGCACATAGCCGGAGCCGTTGGCGAAGCTGGCGTGGAGATAGCCGACGAGCGCGTGCTCGGGGAGGGCGGCGGCTTTCGCAGTCCTGGCGGCCGTCGTACGAGCGGTGGCGGGGCCCTCGGCCGCGTGGGCGGTGGGGAGGTAGGCGGCGGTGGACAGCAGAGCGGTGGCGGCGACGGCCGCCAGCGAGGCGGACAGCGTTCTCTCGCGCAGGGGCATGGGGGGTGCTCCTTGTTGTCGACGGCGGTACGGGTGGTGGGGGCGTGCCGGTCGAGCGGTGGGGAGAGGGGACCGCCCTCGCAGGGGAGGGACCGGCCCCGGTCCGGGCCCAGGGCGCGGCAGGCGCGGGGCCTTCGGACTCGGAGCCAGGGAGTTCGCCAAGGCGGACCCCTCTGGTCAAGCAGCAAACCGGTCTGGACCACTGGTGTCAATGGTCCGGACCAAACCTCGGGCGGTTCGGTTACCCGCGGTCAACCGCTCCGCGTCCACGGCCACTTCAGGCCGCGCGGCGGCCGGCCCTCGGGTGCGTACTCGTACCGCCAGCCCCTCGGCAGCCCCAGCCGCTTCGTCGTACCGGCCGGAGCCCGCAGATAGACATGGACGGTCGGCGGCCGGCCGTCGTCGTTCGGCACCGGGATCTCGTACGACTTCGGCGGCTGCCCGGTGGCCCCCACCAGCACCGGCAGTACGCGCCCGTCCAGGGGCCCGCCCACGAACAGGGTGTCTTCGCTTCTCACCGCACCAGTCTCCGCGATGCGCGGGGCGACGGCCCCTCGGCGGTCGCTCGACGGCTGTATCGAACACGGAGATAGCATGATGTCCATGCCGGTCCTTCTGATGTCCGAGGCGACAGGCCGCGCCGAGCGCGCGGTCCGCTTCGGCATGGCCGGATTCCGCCGCGGCCGCCGGGCCATCGACCGCCGGCCGGCGGGCCTGGTGTGGATCTCCAGTCGTCGGCCCGTGATGGCTTCCGGCGTCTGACGCACGCGTCTTCTCGCGGCTTCCCGTATCCGTATCGCGTTCGGATACCCGTCTCCATCACGTCCGCGTCCCCCGCACGCCTTGCCGTGGCAGCGCCCGCGCGCCGTCACGCCGATGGAACGAAGATCCATGCATCCCTTCCTCGCGCATTCCCCCCTGCCCGAACGCCGCCGCAGGTGGCTCGGCGTCGCCGTCATCTGCCTCGCGCAGCTGCTCGTCGTCCTCGACGCCTCGATCATGAATGTCGCCATGCCGTCCGTGCAGCGCGCCCTGCACATCTCCGAACCGACCCGCCAATGGGGCGTGACCAGCTACATGCTGGCCTTCGGCGCGCTCCTGCTGCTCGGCGGCCGGGTCGCCGACCACACCGGGCGCCGCCGCGCCTTCGTCGTCGGGCTCGCCGGGTTCGCCGTCTGCTCCACGGTCGGCGGGCTCGCCGTGAACGGCCCGATGTTCTTCGCCATGCGCGCCGGACAGGGCGCCTCCGCCGCCCTGCTCGCCCCCGCCGCGCTGGCCCTGCTCTCCACCGCCTTCAGCGATCCCGCCGACCGGGCGAAGGCGTTCGGCTGCTACGGAGCCGTCTTCGGGGCCGGTTCCGCGGCCGGGCTGATCGCGGGCGGCGCCCTGACCGCGCTGGCCTCCTGGCGCTGGTGCATGTTCATCGCCGCGCCGTTCGCGCTGTGCGCGGCGCTGGCCGCCTTGCGCGTACTCGACGAGAGCCGCACCGACGGCGCGCGCCGCTACGACCTGCCCGGCGCGCTGACCGCCGCGCTCGGCCTGGGCAGTCTCGTGTACGGGGTCAGCGCCGCCCAGGAACACGGCTGGAACTCGGCGTGGGCGTGGGGGAGTTTCGCGGCCGCGCTGATCCTGCTCGTGCTGTTCGTACGGCTTCAGCTGTGCGGGAGCGATCCGCTGCTGCCGCCGCGCGTCCTGGCCGACCGGCGGCGCGTGGCGGGGATGCTCGCGGTGGGCCTCGGCGGGCTGGCCGTCACCGGGATCTTCCTGCTCCTGAGCTACTACCTCCAGCGCGACCTGGGCATGTCCGCCCTGGCCACGGGGGTGTCCTCGCTCCCGTACTCGGCCGGAATGGCCGTCGCCGCCGCCCTCGGCGGACGCCTGCTGCCCCGCACCGGGCCGCTGCCGCTGATCACCGGCGGGCTCGCCGTCGCCGCGCTCGGCGTGCTGCTGCTCGCGCGGGTCGGCGGGGAAGGGGACTACCTGACGGCCGTGCTGCCCGGCCTGCTGGTGCTCAGTGCGGGCGTCGGGGCGATGTTCTCCGCGGCCTCGGCCACCGCGCTGGACCGGGTGGAGGAGCGCGACAGCGGCACGGCGGGCGCGGTGCTCAACTCCTTCAGCGAGATCGCCGGAGCCCTCGGCTCCGCCATTCTCGCGACGCTCGTCACCGCCGCCGGGACCGGCCCCGCGGCGGCCGTCCGGGGGTACCGGACGGCTTTCGTGTTCAGCGCGGTGGTGCTGGTCGTGGGGGCGGGGGCGGTCGCGGTGCTGCTGCGGGAGCGACGTACTGCTGAGTGAGGGTGAGCCCCAACCCGTACGGCCGGGGCCGGCTCACGCCCGTACGCGTGTCAGAGCAGGTGAGAGGCGTCGGCCACCACCGGTATGACGGCGCGGGCCAGCCTCCCGGCCGCGCCGTCCGGGAGTTCCAGGGCGAGGGCGGCGCGCGTGACGCGCGCCGTCTGCTCGTCGCTCGCCGAGGTCGCCGTCAGCATGGCGACGAAATGGTCCACGAGCCAGTCCCGCAACTCGCCCACCGGCGGCTGCTTCTCCTCGTCCAGCCAGATCAGGGAGGC
>NZ_JBHVHQ010000635.1:0-5014 GCF_042800135.1 Streptomyces sp. NPDC057654
CGTGAGAGCCATGTGCGCCGCCCCGCCTCCGCGACGTACGCGTAATGCGCACGAGGTGCGCGAGGTGGTGCGCGATCTACCCGGGGAGCAGCTCCGAGGAAACGTTCCAGGCGACGATCGCCGGGCGGCCGTGCTCGGTGCCGATGCGGCTGATCGTGCCGGTGTCGAGCCGGAACAGCGCACCGTCGGCGGCCGGCAGGCCGAGCCGGCGCGCGGTCAGCACCCGCAGGAAGTGCGAGTGCGCGACGAGCACCACGTCACCCGATCCGCCGCCGTCCTCACCAGCCTTCAGCAGGGGCTCGATCCCCGCCAGCACCCGGTCCGCGCGCGCCCCCACCTGCGCCGGGGTCTCGCCCGGATGCTCGGCGGGGCCGGGCGCGACGCCGTCGTGCCACAGGTCCCAGTCGGGCCGGGTGCGGTGGATCTCGGCGGTGGAGACGCCCTCGTACGCACCGTAGTCCCACTCGTGCAGATCGGGTTCGATCTCGACGTCGCCGAGGTCGCCGAGCCCGGCGAGCTCGGCGGTCCGCCGCGCCCGCGCCAGCGGGCTCACCAGCGCCCGTACCACCGTCAGCCCGGCGAGCAGCGGCCGCAGCGCGGTCGCCTGTTCCTCGCCGCGGCCGGTCAGCGGCAGGTCCGTCCAGCTGGTGTGCTGACCCGACCGGCTCCACTCGGTCTCGCCGTGCCGGATCAGCAGCAGGTCAGCCACGGTCGCCCTGCTCCTGTCCGCCCTCCTGCTGGCCGCCTTCCTGCTGCGCCTTGGCCTGCTGCTCGGCCACGGAGGCGCGGACCTCGTCCATGTCCAGGCCGCGGGCCTGACCGATGACGTCCTCAAGGGCAGCCTCGGGGAGCGCGCCCGGCTGCGCGAAGACCGCGATGTTGTCGCGCACGATCATCAGCGTGGGGATCGACTGAATCTCGAAGGCCGCGGCCAGCTCGGGCTGCGCCTCGGTGTCGACCTTGGCGAAGACCAGGTCGTCGTGGCGCTCGGCAGCGCTCTCGTACACCGGGGAGAACTGCTTGCAGGGGCCGCACCACTCGGCCCAGAAGTCGATCAGTACGAAACCGTTCCCGGAGACGATCTCGTCGAAGTTGTCCTTGGTGAGCTCAACGGTGCTCATGCTTGCCTCTCAGCTCGCGGATGCGGTCCGGATCCCCAGCCGGGAAACCAGCTGTGGCCCCACCGTATTCCGAAGCCCCGGGGCCTCGTCCACCGCAGCCGACCAGGTACGGTGCCCCCGCACACGTACGCCTCGCGTGCCGCTCGGGGGCGGGGAACCGCGCCCTGGAAGCAGACATTCCGGGTGCGGGGCGAGGATTCGCCACACCCGGAATGTCACCCGATCACCGCGCGAGGGCCGTCGCGCCCCTGCTGCTAGTAGCGGTCCCCGTCCTGCGGGTGCTGGTCGATCCACCAGCCGTTCTGGCAGACGCGCCCCTCGGGGTCCCTGGCGCCCTCGGCGTACTGACCCGAACCGGTGGTCTCGCCGTTCGGGCCGCGCCCCCAGCTCGTGTAGTAGTAGCGGCAGCCGGCCGCGTCGGGGGCGGCCTGAGCCACCGGGACGACGGTCAGGGCGGCACCGGCCGCACAGACCGCCACGACGACGGCGCGCGTGAACGCTCGCATGCGATCACCTTCCACTTGTGGGGCTCGCGGTGCGTGCCCCGGGGGTGATCACTTTGGCGGGCGGGGAGCGGCGGCGGCGCGCCGACGCGGTTGCCGCGCCGAATGCCACCCGAACGGCTATGCGCCCTTCGCCACGGTTGACGAGGAGACAACCCCAAGCGTCAACTCAAGCCAATGCGGCCCCACTTCACCCCTACCGCTCCCCCACCTCTCGATCCGGCGCTCCGACGTCGACGGCCACGCTTTCGACGGCGACGCTTTCGACGGCGACACTGCCGAGAAGCCTGCTGATCTCGGCGACGGTGTCGGCCGGCTCGGTATCGAGGACGACGGCCATGCCGAGGTCCTGGGCGGGCAGCAGATTGCGGGCGGAGTCGTCCACGAACACGCACGCTCCGGCCGGAAGCCCGAGCAGCCCCAGCACGATCGGGTACAGCTCCGGGTCGGGCTTGCGGAGCCGGTAGTCGCCGGAGAGCACCACCGCGTCGTACTCCGTGTCGAGCCCGTACCCGGCGTAGGGGTCGTACGGTGTCCGGCCGAGGCTGTTGGAGAGTACGCCCACCCGTACGCCCGCACGCCGGGCGGCCCGCGCGGCGTCGACGACGAGGGGCTCGGGCCGCAGGTCGGCGAGGACGCGGCCGAGGAGGCCGGTCCCGTCGACGCCGAGCAGGGGCCCGGTGCACTCGTTCCACTCGGCCTGTTCGATCGCGCCGCACTCCAGGTCGGCGAAGAGCGCCCGGCCCACCGGGTCCGCCGAGATCACGTGCGTAAAGGCGTCGGGGGCGAGCCCTTCGCGCAGGCAGAAGGCGCGGGCGCACTCGGCGACGGACGTGGTGAGCACCCCGCCGAAGTCGAGGATCAGGCCACGGGGTTCCAGTTCCGGGGGTTCCAGTTCCGGGGGTTCCAGGGAATCGAACATGAGCGGCTCCTCGGGGATGGCCGGGGCGGGCGTGTTCGCACCACTACAGAAAGCAATCACGGTAGTGGCCGGACCCGCCCCGGACGGCGAGTTCCGCTGATTTCCCGCGTGAGCCGGGGCGGATGCTAGAGCCGGCGCTGGGAGAGAGGGTGCTGGGAGAGATGGCGCTGGGACAGAGGGTGCGGGAAGAGGCGGGGCACCCGGACGACGTTGTACGCGTACGGCCCCTTGGGCCCCTGCCCGAGCTGGTACTCGACCCGGTCCCCCTCGTCGAGGGTCTTGTATCCGGCGCCGACGATATTCGAGTGGTGGACGAAGACGTCCTTCCCGCCGTCGTCGGGGGCGATGAACCCGTATCCCTTCTCGGCGCTGAACCACTTCACAGTGCCGAGGTGAAGGAGTACGCGGTCGCGCTCCGGCAGCTGCTGAGCGACTGCGCCACCGGGCTGGGGTACGGGCGCGGGGGCGGCGGACGAGGGCGCGGCGGCGGCTACGAGCCCGGCGGCGGCAAGGGCGAACGCGCAGGCGGCGACGGCGGCGCGGCTGTGCGCGGGGGTGCGGGACATGGGGGTCCTCCAGGGGACGGTACGGGAGTGAGCGGGCACGGTGCCCGAATCCATCGTTGGCACCGCCCCGGCCATTCCTCACCCGCACGTTCGCGCCCGTACGCCGAACCGGTGACCGCGAGCGCAAAAGAACAGAAGGACAAGAGGACAAGAGACCAAAAGGGCAAAAGGCAAAAGGCAAAAGGCAAAAAGAAAAGCAAGGAGAACCAGATCCTCTCCTCGCCACTACCAAGATATAGCGCACTGGGGGGCTTGCCACAAGCCCCGGCTCGTACCGCACAATCAGCGGCCGAAAGCCGGAACTTGCGGAATTGGGGGGTCGCGAAATGCGAGCGTTGCTGACGACATGGGGATCGCGCGGGGACATCGAACCGCTGGTGGGACTGGCGGTGGCGCTACGGGAACTCGGCGCGGAGGCACGGGTCTGCGCACCGCCGGACGAGGAGTTCAAGACGCTGCTGGCACGGGCGGACGTACCACTGGTACCGCTCGGCCCGTCGGTGCACTCGGTGGTCGCCAATCCGAAGCCGCCGACGGCGGAAGACACGTTCCGGCTGGCTCCGGAACTGGTGACGGCGCGGTTCGCCACGCTCACGGCGGCGGCCGGAGACTGCGACGTCCTGCTGGCGACGGGCCTGATGCCGGCCGGGGCACGGGACGTGGCCGAGAAGCTGGGCATCCCGTACGTCTACGCGTGCTTCCACATCTTCGGCCTGCCGTCGTCCCACTTCCGCCCCGGCGTACGGCCGGGTGCGGCGTCCCCGGAGGACGAGACCGACCACCGCAAGCTGTGGGAACAGGACGCCCAGCGGGTGAACGCACTGTACGGCGAGGCGCTCAACACCCACCGGGCGGCGATCGGTCTGCCGCCGGTGGACAACGTCCGCGATCACGTCTTCACCGACCGCCCGTGGCTGGCGGCGGACGAGACGCTGTGCCCGTCGGAGGGCCTGACGGACGTGGACCTGGTACGGACGGGCCCATGGACACTACGGGACCCGCGCCCCCTGCCGGTGGACTTGGAGGCATTCCTGAACAGGGGAAAGCCCCCCGTCTACGTGGGCTTCGGCAGCATGGCGGCACACGCCCCGAAGGACATCGCCCGAACGGCCACCGAGGCGATCCGCGCCCACGGCCACCGCGTACTCCTGGCCAGCGGCTGGGCGGACCTGGCCCCGGTCGACGACGCCGACGACTGCTTCGCGGTGGGCGAGGTCAACCAGCAGGCGCTGTTCCCCCGCGTAGCCGCCGCCATCCACCACGGCGGCGCAGGCACCACCACAGCAGCGGCCCGAGCGGGCACCCCCCAGGTAGTGCTCCCCCGCATAGCAGACCAACCCCAATGGGCCACCCGAGTCGCTGAACTACACATAGGCACCGCCCACCTCGACTCGACCCCAACCGTAAAAACCCTCTCCACCTGCCTGGCGACGGCCCTGACCCCCGAGACGCGCGCGCGAGCGCGGGCGGTGGCGAGGACGATCCAGAGGGATGGGGCAATGACGGCCGCGAAGATGCTGGTGTCTTTGGGGACGTAGCTGGGCGGAGGGGGGTGGGGGATGGGGGGGGTGTTGGGTGGGGCGGTATTCGGCTCGGCCGGGTACTGCTTTCGTCTCGGACCCTCCGGGTCCAAAGCGCCAGCAGCGGGGGGACGGGGGCGGGCCTGGGGCCGGTGCACTGCCTGCCGCTCAGCGGGTGGCCGGGGTTCAGGCTGGCTCCGCTGCGCTGCGCCGCTGGCAGCTGCCGCGAAGAGGCCGTTGCCGATTGCTCGGGTGCGGGAGCGTCTCGGACCCTGCGGGTCCACAGCGCCTGTAGTGGAGGGTGGGGCGGTGGTGGCGACCGTTAGGGGCTCCGCTGCGCTCCGCAGCTGGCTACCGGTAGGTAGGGTGTGGTTCCCGCCCG
>NZ_JBHVHQ010000636.1:0-5012 GCF_042800135.1 Streptomyces sp. NPDC057654
CTGCTCGCCGAGCCCAACTGACGGTTGCCGACCGGCTGTCTCTCCGCGACGCGGCTCAGCGTCGGCACAGGGCCTCGTCCACGACGCCGTCGACGTGGTCCATGACGGACTTGTCGGACGGCTGAGTGGTCACCGCGACGTTCGCGGCGCGGCCGTCGCCGGTGGCGCCGCCCCGCGTCTCGTACCCCGTCATGCTGCCGCCGTGCCCCCAGTAGACGCCGCCGCACGACAGGGGCTTGCTGACGAGCCCGAGACCGTAGCGGGCGCCGTGTCCGAAGTACTCGGCGGGGACCGTGGTGCGCATCTGGGCGAGCTGGGCCTTGGGGAGGAGGCGGCCCTCGTCCAGGAGCGCGCTGAAGAACCGGTTGAGGTCGGAGTCGGTGGAGACCATCTGGCCCGCCGACCAGCCCCAGGAAGGATCGAATTCCGTGACGTCGAGCGGAGCGCCCGAGGCATCCCGGTCGTACCCCTTGGGGTGGGCTTCCCGGATGGCCGTCTCGCCGGGGGCCGGGAAATAGGTGTGGCGCAGCCCGATGCGTCGGATGACGCGCCGGTCGATCTCCTCGGCGACGGAGTGCTGCGTGATCTTCTCGACGAGCATTCCCGCGACCACGTAGTTCGTGTTGCTGTACTCCCACTTCTGTCCGGGGTCGAACTCCGCCTTGTGCGCGAGGGCACGGTCGAGAAGTTCGCGCGGGGTGTAGTACCGGGGCTCGTCGTCGAGGTACTTGACGTAATTGGGCAGTCCGCTGGTGTGCTGGAGCAGATGGCGGACGGTGATGCGGCCGCCGTCGATGCCGTCCCCGTGGACGAGGCCGGGCAGGTACGTGTTGATCGGGGTATCGAGGCGGATCTTTCCCTCGCCGACCAGTTGCAGCACGACCACCGCGGTGAACGCCTTGGTGTTGCTGCCGATCCGCACTTGTCCGTCCCTGGGCACCTTCGATCCGGTCGCCAGGTCGCCGACCCCCGCGGTGTACGTACGGGCGTGATGCCGGCCGTCCTCGACGCTCGCCAGCGCGGCGGGCACGCCGTCGGAGCGCACCAGCGCGTTCAGGCCCTTCTGGACGGTGTCCTCGCCGGTTGCGGCGGACGCCGCGGACGGCGCCATGAACCCCGTCGTCATGAGGCCCAAGGCCACGGCGGCCGCGATCGGCAGAGTTCTCCGCCCGCCGCTCCGCCTCGGCCCCTCCTGCTGCCGCCGACGGGAAGAACGTACTTTCTGCCATACCTGCTCACGCACGGGCCAACTCCTACGGAAACGACTGGAAACCAGCGGCATTCGCCGCGGAACCAGCATCTCCGGATGCGATCGCCGGGAACGATCCTGCTAACCGCCCGGCTCCAGGTAGAGCTAGGAATACCCACCCGTGCCCGTCCGCACAGAAACCGGCTCAGGCGGAGATCTTCGCCCAGACGGACTTTCCGGCGCCGTCGGGGAGCCGGTGCCACCCCCAGGCGTCGCTGAGGGCCCCGACGAGCGTCAGCCCCCAGCCGTCCTCGGCGAGCATGTCGTGGTGCGGGGGCCCGAAGGGGAAGCGGGGGTCGGGGTCGGTCGCGGTGCACAGCACGGTGTGGTGGGTGTGGGCCAGCGCGAGCCATCCGCAGCCGGATGCGTGCTCCCCGCGCAGCGCGTGACATAGGACGTTCGCGGCGAGTTCGCAGGCCACGAGGGTGACGTCGTCGAGGGCGGCGGTCAGGTTCCAGCGGGTGAGCGTGTGGCGCGCGAAGGCGCGGACGGGGTCCAGGGACCGCGCGCGGGCCGTGAGGCGCCGGGCCGCGAAACGCGGCATGCCCAGGCCCGTCGCGAGACCCCAGTCGAGCGGTACGGGCCGCGGGGGAGGGTGGGGAGTGCGGTCGGTCACGGGGCTGATCTGTTCCGCTTCTGCCAGTACGGCGGAGATCGGTATTCGCCAACTTCCCGGCGAATCCAGCTCGTTCAGGGGGAGCCATCGGAGCGCGGACTGACTAGCATTCTCACGTAGCGCCCACCATGCAATTGCATATGGGATTTCCGGCCTTCGACCCCACCGAGCGCCGGGCGCCCAGGAAGGAGGATGTGCGGTATGTGGCCCGTGTGAACTCCTGCGATCACACGGGCCGTTGACACGACCGCGGCACGAACGCGGAAGGAAGAGGTCGCAGCATGGAGTTCGAAAATGGTATGCCTGCCAACATGATCCCCGGCGCTGTGTGGATCAAGAGTTCCGCGAGCACCGGCGGTGGGAATTGCGTCGAAGTTACCGGCCTTCCTGGTGGTGCGGTGGCGCTGCGCAACTCCCGTGACCCGGAGGGTCCCGCGCTGATATACACGCGCGAGGAGATCGCGGCGTTCATCGCCGGGGTCAAGGGCGCGGAGTTCGATCACCTGGGCGCGTGAGCGGCGCCCGGCCCGCGGCCACGGCTTGATTGAGCGGACATACGTTCCTCAGCCTGGAAAAATGGCTGCTGTCCACCACTCGACAGGATCGACTCGACAGGACAGTCGACCACTCGACAGGACAGGAGGGGCGTATGTCCGCGGTCCGTAAGCACCAGGAGGCTCCGGCGGCGACCGTGCACACCCTGCCCGGTTCGAAGCGGGAGGCGGCGCCCAGGCTGCTGGGCGAGGAACTGCGGCAGATGCGCCTCGAACGGAGGCTGACCCTCAAGGAAGTCGCCCCGGTCATCCGCGCGTCGGTGTCCAAGATCAGCCGACTGGAGCGCGGGGAGAGCCCGCCGCGGGAGCGGGACGTCAAGGACCTGGCGCGGCACTACGGCGCCGAGGCCGAGAAGATGCGGGAACTGGACTCCCTGCTGCGGCTGATGCACGACGGCGCGTGGTGGCAGCAGTACGCCGACGTGACGCCGTCCTTCCTCAAGCGGCTGATCGGCCTGGAGGGCACCGCACAGAAGATCTTCACCTACGAGAACCACATAGTGCCGGGACTCTTGCAGACCCCTGAATACGCCCGCGTCCTCGTCGAGGCTGCCATGCCCTCGGCGAAGCCCGAGGTCGTCAACCGTCGCCTGGACCTCAAGATGGGCCGCAAGGCCCTGCTGCACCACGAGCACCGGCCGCAGGTGATCGCCTTGCTGGACGAGGGCATCCTGCTGCGTCCGGTCGGCGGCCCGAGCGTGATGTGGGAACAGCTCACCTACCTCAGGGAACTGGCGGCGGAGTACCAGAGGGGCGAGCAGAACGTCAATATCCGCATCGTCGAGTTCGCCAGGGGCGCCAGCGTCTCGCCCCCGACCCCGATCACCCACCTGCTCTTCGGAGACGGCGGGCCGGCCGAGCTCGTCTACATCGAGCAGGTCGACAGCGCGAACTACGTGACCAAGCCGTCGGAAGTGGAGCGGTACCGCCATGTGCTGCTCGAAGTGTCCAACGCCGCCGCCACCCGGCGGGAGAGCCTGGAGCTGCTGGACAAGGCGATCGAGCGATACCGCGTGCAGAAGGGCGACGGATGACGGACAGCGGCCACCCCGCCCGCCCGCCGGCTACAGCCGGGCGACGCCGCCCCACTCCACCCAGTCGAGGGCCCGTTTCTCCGGCGGCGGGGGAGGGGTGTCCGGCCGCCAGTCGATGACGTCGACCAGACCCGGATCCAGTATCTCCATGTCGCCGAAGTAGGCCCGTACCTCGCGCTGTTCGCGCACCCGCCCCCAGGTGCCCCCGGTGGCCACCTCCATCAGCCGGGTGACGCCGTCGCGCACCTCGGCGTCGTCGCTGACGAGCTGGCAGATGACCATATAGCTGCCTGCGGGCAGCCGCTCGGCCACCCGCCGGATGAGGGCCGCGGGGTCCTGATCGTCGTCGGTGTCGCGCAGGCAGTGCAGCACGGAGACGAACAGCGCGGCCATCGGCTCCTTGAGATCGATGAGCCGCTTGACGGGCTCGCTGTCGAAGATGGCCGCGGTGTCGCGCATGTCCTCGTTGATGATGGCCGTCTGGTCGTTCTCCTCCAGCGTCGTCCGTCCGTGGGCCAGCACGATGGGGTCGTTGTCGACGTAGACGACGCGGCACCCGGGAGCGTTGCGCTGGGCGATCTGGTGGACGTTGTCCTGGGTCGGCAGCCCGGAGCCGTGATCGAGGAACTGGCGGATGCCGTAGTCCTTCACCAGGACGCGCACGACCCGCCGGAGGAACTCGCGGTTGTTGCGGGCCAGGACCTGGGTGCTCGGCGCGATCTTCAGCAGATCCTGGCAGGCGACCCGGTCTGAGGCGTAGTTCTCGATACCGCCCAGCAGCCAGTCGTACATACGGGCCACGCTGGGGGTGTCTACGTCGATGCTGTGAGAAATGCGTTTCTCCCCGTGTTTCATCGTTCCTCCGCCCCTGACGCCGCTTCGGCGCATGCGTCGACCGGTGGAACTGACCATGCTAGACAGCAGGTTGGGCCACGGCCAGCCCTCGCGCGGGGGACCGGAGGAAGGGGCGAAACGGTGGGCCGTCAGGGCCGGCAGGGGAGAATCAGCCGGGACCGTCGGCGGGCGGCAGGCCCTGCGGGGGGAACTCCAGGCAGGCGGCGAGCGCGGCGTAGTGCATGTCCTCCCACAGCGGCCGGATGCCGGCGGGGGCCGCGCCCAGCCGGGACACCAGGCGGGCGACGACCGGCCAGTCGGGAACGTAGTCGCCGGCGAGCATGTCGCGGACGGCCTCGGGCGTCAGGTCCGTTCCCGCGCACAGTTCCGCTACGGGCGGGCAGGCCGCCGCCAGGTGAAGACCCCGCAGAGCGGTGTGCAGCGCGGCGGCCGCGGTGGTGACGGACTGACGCGGCCGGCGGCAGACGCCTTGGGCGCTCTCCCATAAGAACCGCAGTTCCGGCGCCCTCCCGCCGAGAGCGGTGGCCAGCAGGCGCACCACCGGCCACGCCGGGACCCGCTCGCCGGCGAGGACCCGCGAGACGTACGACGGCGACAGGCCGGCTTGCCGTGCGGCCTCGGTGACCGACATCCCCGAGAGACGCTGGAGATGGGACAGGGCCGCGCCCAACGCCCGCGGCGGCAGCACCGGTACGAGCGCCCCG
>NZ_JBHVHQ010000637.1:0-5011 GCF_042800135.1 Streptomyces sp. NPDC057654
GTCAGGACCTGTCTGCGGAAGGCCCCGAAGCCAGTCCGTCAGCAGTTCGTCGACCTCCTCCGCGCGCTCCTGCTGGATCCAGTGGCCGCAGCCGTCGAGGATGCGGGAGGAGACCAGGCCGGGCAGCGTCCGCGGGAACGCCTCGATGGCGTCGGCCATCCACGTGGTGGAGGAGTCGAGTTCGCCGCCGATGAAGAGCGAGGGCTGGGTGATCGGCGCGCCGTCCCAGGCCGCGAGGTCCGCCCAGTCCCGGTCGACGTTGCGGTAGCGGTTGAGCGCCCCGGTCAGTCCGGTCCGCTCGAACTCGCCCGCGTAGAAGTCGAGATCGGTTTCGCTCAGCCAAGAGGGCAGGACGTCGCGCGGGAAACGGTCGCGGAGCCGCGCCCCCTCGGGGACGAAGAAGAGGCCGCCGCCCGACCCGTCCTTCGGCATCGTGTCCGCCGACAACCCGGCATAGAACCCGGCGAGCCATCCGCGGACGTCGGCCTCGATCTCCGCCTCCGCCCGCCCCGGCCGCTGGAAGTAGCTGACGTAGAACTCCTCGTCCCCGCCGATCATCGCGAAGGCGTCGCTGGGCCGCATGCCGCCGCGGGGCGCGTACGGCACGCTGAGCAGCCCCACGGCCGTGAAGACGTCGGGCCGCAGCAGAGCGGAGTCGGCCGCGATGGTCGAGCCCCAGTCGTGGCCCACGATGACGGCGCTCTCCTCGCCGAGGGCGCGGACGACCGCGACGTTGTCGGCGACGTGGGCCACCATGCGGTAGTCCGCCGCGTCCGAGGGCTTCGACGAGCGTCCGTAGCCGCGCACGTCGACGGCGACCGCGCGGTAGCCGGCCGCGGCGAGCGCCGGGAGCTGGTGGCGCCAGGAGTACCAGGACTCGGGGAACCCGTGGACCAGGAGGACCAGCGGGCCGCTGCCCTGCTCCACGAGGTGCGTCCGGCCGCCGGGCGTCTCCACCAGCCGGTGCCGTACGTCCAGGGCCTGCGCGGCGGACGGAGCGGATGAAGATGAAGGGGACGATTGGGCGGTCTGCGACACGGTTCCTCCTGGTGGCACTGATCGGTCGTCATGTCCGTACAAAAGATGTCGCGGCTCGACCGCCGCGCGCTGCTCCCCGATCATGCGGGCGCGCCATGCCGGGAGCGAGAGAAATTGCTGGCGCGGCAAATTCGGCGATCACGCGCCGACCACCGGCCCTTCGTCCGCCTCTGGTCGGTGACCTGCGATCTCTTCGGTAACCTTCCTCTACCGCTGGGAGTCGCGGGACATGAGGGATCGGCAATCCTCGTCGGGCTCACCGGACTTCGGCTGCCGCACGGGCGAGGCCGGCGTCCCGGAGCGGCCGAGCTGTTTGTGAATTGCTTCACACCAGACCCTTGGCCGGGCCCATGTCTTCGTGCTCTGATGCGGACAGGCTTCCAGCTCGACGGCGCGCTTGGGGAGGGCACTGTGGCGGATACCGCCATGCGGGATTCTGGGTTGTCGGAGCCAGAGGGTTCACACCCTCCGGGTGGCGATCCGCTCGACCGGGCGGTATGGAGACTGCGCTCGCGCGCCTGCTGGGACGACGCCGCCGCGCTCCTCGCGCCGCGCGCCGAGACGGAGCCGGAGCTCGCGCTGCGGCGCGCCCGCATCCTGATCGAGCGGTGCATGTTCACGGCGACGGGCTGGGAGGCGGCGTCCGACGCGCTGCGCTCGGCGGAGGCGCTGGCCGACGACGACGAGGCGCGCGGGGCGGCGGCGTGCGAGCGCGGCAGCCTCGCGTACGCCTCCACGCTGTTCGGGGTACGGGACCGGGCCGACGAGGCGCGGTCCGCGCTCGGCCGGGCGGCGGCCCTGCTCAGACCCGGCTCGCCGACCCGCCCGCTGCTCGACTTCCGGCGCGGCCTGATAGCCCAGCACCTGTCCCGCAATCCGGCCGGCGCGTCGGCCGCCTTCCAGCGCGCCCACGCGGGGGCCACGGCCCACGGCCACCCGTTACTGCTGTCCTCCACCTGGCGGCACGTGGCGGCGATGGCGGAGGAGGACGGCAGGCTCGCCGAGGCCCGGCACGGGTTCGCCGAATCCCTGCGCATACGCGAGGAGTTGGGCTATCTGATCGGCATCGCCCCGGCCCTGGCCTCGCTGGCCGAGGTCGAACCCGACGCCGACGAGGCGGCCCGGCTGCGGGAGGAGGCCCGCCGTCTGGTGCATCTGCTCGGCGGGGTCCCGTCGTGGCTCGCGAAGCGGCTGGAGGAGGCGGCGGAACCGCCGGAGTGAGCCGTGCACGCGACCTGATGAGTGAGCCGGGCGCGTGTGACCTGATGGAGGATCACCGGCCCCGCCGCTGACGGCGACGGGGCCGATCTCATCAGGCAATTGACGCTGTATCAGCTATAGACATAGGTCATCCACTCGTCCGGCGCCGCCAGCCCCTGGAAACCGATCTTCGCGTACACCCCGTGGGCGTCCGGCGTGGAGAGCAGGATGCGCCGCACCCCGTACCGCTCCAACTCGTCGCGAACCGCCGCGACCAGGGCCGTGCCGAGACCCTTCCCGCGTGCCGTGCGGTCGATGTAGACATCGCAGAGCCAGGCGAAGGTCGCGCGGTCGGTGACCACTCGCGCGTAGCCGACCTGGGCGCCGGACACCCGGTCGTAGGCGCCGAAGTTCAGCGAACCGGCGATCGCGCGGTCCTGCTTGTCCCGCGAACGGCCGAGCGCCCAGTGCGCGTCGGTCGAGAGCCAGTGATGGACGAGGGCCGCGTCGAGGCGGGCCGGGTCGGTCGAGATCTCGTAGTCGTCGCTCATCCCGAGGACCCTGCCATACGGGCCGCCCCGCGCGCACCGCCGATCAGCCGCGGGCCTGTCCGGTGGCCTGTCCGGTGGCCGAGCCCGCCCATGCGGTGAGCGCGGCGGCGCGTCCGGCGCGGCGGGCGGCCTCGTCGGTGCTCCGGGTGGCCCAGGCGACGTGGCCGTCGGGGCGTACGAGCACTTCGCGCACCCCGTCGAGCGCGGGGTGCGGCTCGTGCTCGGCGACGGTCTCGGTGACGGTGACCGCCGTGACCCGGTCGCCCCACCCGGCGGTGACGCTCGCCGCCGCGTCCGCGCCCCCGGTGAGGTCCAGCAGCACGAACCGCCCCGCGTGGAAGAGTTCGTACGCCCGTACCGCCTCCGAACCGGCGACGGTCAGCCCGATGTCGGGCATGCGCTGTCCCACCAGCGGATCGGCATCGGGCGAGGCGGGCGGGTAGGCGATGCTCAGGGCCGAAACCTGCCCGGCGAGACGGTGGTTGACCTCCGGCATCCTCAGCAGCTCATCCATGAGCTCGCGCAGCCAGGCGGCGGGGCGCTGGTACTGCGGAACGTACGTCAGCTCCATGAGCATCGTCTGCACCGCGGTGTTCTCGGTGACGGACCGGCCGACGGGGCGACGCTCGGCGTCGTAGCTGTCGAGGAGCCCCGGCGGCGCCCAGCCGTGCAGCTCGGCGGCGAGTTTCCAGCCCAGGTTCATGGCGTCCTGGAGGCCGGTGTTGAGGCCCTGGCCCGCCGCGGGGAAGTGGATGTGGGCGGCGTCGCCCGCCAGCAGTACGCGGCCGGAGCCGGTGGATTCGGCGGGGCCCTCGGAGCGGTAACGGGCCGCGAGGCGGGTGGCGTTGCCGAAGCGCGACAGCCAGCGCGGCTCGGCGACCCCGTAGTCCGTGCCGCAGTTGCGGATCAGGGCCGCCCGGAACTCCTCCAGGGTCACCGGCTCCCGGCTGGAGACCCGCATCCGCTCCGGGTCCATGCAGACGAACCGGGTCAGCCCGCCCTCCATCGGCGCGGCGATGACGCCGAGCTCCCGCGCCGCGGCGAGAGCGGCGGGGTCCGCGTCGACGGCCGCGAAGTCGCCGAGCATGCCGGTGAAGGTCTCGTCGTCGCCGGGGAAACCGATACCGGCGGCCTGCCGTACGAAGCTGCGGCCGCCGTCGCAGCCGACGACGTAGCGGGCACGAACGGTCTCGACGGCGCCGTCCGGTCCGCGCAGCTCCACGTCGACGCCGTCGGCGTGCTCGGTGAGCCCGACGCCCTCGTATCCGCGCTCCGTCTCCACGCCGAGCTCGCGCGCCCGCTCCGCCAGCAGGGCTTCGGTACGGGCCTGGGCCAGGAACAGGGTGTAGCCGTGGCGGCTGTCCAGGGCGGTGAAGTCGAGCAGGGTGCCGAGGCCGGAGAAGTGCCAGCCGGGCCGGGTGGCGCCGAGCCCGAGGAAGCGGGGCGCGAGGCCGCGCAGGTCCATCAGCTCGACGCTGCGGGGGTGGAGGGTCAGGGCGCGGGAGTTGCGTTGCGGTTCGGCGCGGCGCTCGACGAGGCGGGGCCGGATGCCGGTCAGGGCCAGTTCGCAGGCGAGCATCAGGCCGGTGGGGCCGGCGCCCATGACCAGCACATCGGTGCGCGTGTCCGGCGTGGCGGCGCGCGTGTCCAACGGATTCGTGTCCAACGGAGACACCTTCCCTCATTTAGTGAACAGCGTTCACGTGAACGCTGTTCACTATAGTGGGGTCCATGAGTTCTCCGTCAAGCGCCGAAGGCACCACGAGCACAGCGACGAGCGCCGCCACGAGCACCGCCAGGGGCCGCCCCGCGCGGCTCGATCCGTCGCGCACGGTCGAGACGGCGCTGCGCCTGCTGGACGAGTCCGGCCTCGACGCGCTGACGATGCGGCGGCTGGCCGATGCCGAAGGAGTGCAGGCCGGGGCGTTGTACCGCTACTTCGCCACGAAGCAGGAGCTGCTGACGGCGATGGCGGAGCGGATGCTGGCCGGGGTCGTGGCGAAGGCCGCCGCTTCAGGGGCGGCGGGCGACTGGGGCGAACGGCTGGCAGCGGTGGCGCGGGCCATGCGGACGGCGCTGCTCGGCCGGCGCGACGGCGCGCGCGTCTATGCCGGGACGCACTCGACGGGCCCGAACACGCTCGGCTTCGCCGAGGCCGTTACGGGGGTGCTGCGCGAGGCGGGCTTCGGCGACGAGGAAGCGGCGCGCGCCCTGATGGCGGT
>NZ_JBHVHQ010000638.1:0-5007 GCF_042800135.1 Streptomyces sp. NPDC057654
GTGCGCGAGGGCCCGCTCCACCAGCCCTTGCGCGCTGACCTCGCCCTCGGCCAGGGCGTGCGCCTGGGCGGCGAGCGTACGGGCGTGAACGGCCGAGGTCCGGTCGACTGACTCACGGGCGCGATCGGCGGGCGTGTGGGCGCGATCGGCGGGCCCGCGCGGTATGAAGCCGGTCACGGTGCTCCCCCTCATGACGGGTGCCGCTCGGACGAACGAACCGTAACCGGGGGCGAGTTGGCGGCGCACCGGCATTCTCCGGCCCGCGTGTCCTGAATCACTCCCTCTTTACCGAGGTGTGGGGCGGTCGCACTCTGAGGGAGCGGGAGGGACTGAAGGGTCATAAGGGACACGAGACGAGAGTGGGCAGAGGTGGCGCAGATGGCGCAGATGGCGGCGATGGCGGAGATGGCACAGATCGCGACGAGCCGGACCGGTGCGGGTACGGACACGGGTACGGGCACGCGTGCGCGTACGCGTACCGGCACAGGCGGGCCCTCCGACAAGAACAAGATGGTCGAGCAGGTGGTCGGCTGGGCGCTGGTCGTGGTGCTGGCGATGCTGGTGACGCAGTTGGGTCTCGCGTAACCCCTGGGGAGCACCCCCAGGTAGCCCCCTCGCAGGCATCCGGCTGGCCGGATGGGCGCGGGCGCCACCGGCCACAACGATGGCCCCCATGACTTTCTGGAACCGCAGAACCCTCGCCTTTCCGCTGGCGGCGGCCGCGGCGGCGCTCACGATGACGGCTCCGGGCGCGGAAGCCGCCGGACACGCCGTACCTGCCCCGGTCAGCTGGTCGAAGTGCGAGGGCAAGGGCCTCGACCCGCGCCAGGAGTGCGCGACCGTGTCCGTACCGCTGGACTACCGCGCGCCGGACGGCCCCCGCCTCGACCTGGCCGTCTCCCGCATCCGCGGCCAGAACCCCGAGCGGCGGCGCGGCGCCCTGCTGCTGATCCCCGGCGGCCCCGGCGGATCGAGCTGGAAGGACCCGAGCGCCAAGCTCGCGAAGCTGCCGCGGTCCGTGCGCGACACATACGACATCGTCGGGTTCGACCCGCGCGGAGTCGGCCGTTCCGCGCCGATCAGTTGCGGCCTGTCCCACGAGGACGTGGCCCTGACCGCCCTCCGGGCCTGGCCGGGCCCCGGCGGCGACATCTCGCGGAATGCGGCGAGCGCCCGCCGTACGGCCGACGCGTGCCTACGCGACGGCGGACCGGTGCTGCGCAGCGTCAGCACGGTCAACGAGGCCCGCGACATCGACAGCGTCCGGCGGGCGCTGGGCGAGGAGAAGCTGTCGGCGTGGGGGGTCTCGTACGGCACGTACGTCGGTTCCGTGTACGCGACGATGTTCCCGGACCGTACCGACCGCGTGGTGCTGGACAGCAACGACGACCCGAACCCCCAACTGGTGGAGCGCGGCTGGCTGGCGAACGGCGCCGTCGGGGCCGAGGACCGCTTCCCCGACTTCGCGCGCTGGGCCGCCGCCCCGGAACGCGGCGCGGACCGTATCGCCCGGACCCCCGCCGAGGTGCGTCCGCTGTTCCTGCGCCTGGCCGCCCGCCTGGACCGCTATCCGCTCCCCTGGCCGGGCGCCAACCCGGCGGAGCTGAACGGCAACGTACTGCGCCAGGCGATGTACGACGCCCTGTACGACGACGGCCGGTTCGCCGCCCTGGCCGAGCTGATACGCGCCGCGTCCGACCCCGCGCATCGAGCTCTGCCCGCCCCGAACACCCCGCCCGACGCGGCGATGCAGAACACCGCCGCCATGACCGTCGCCACCCTCTGCAACGACGTGTCCTGGCCGAAGTCGGTCCCCGCCTACACCAAGGCCGTCGCCGCGAACCGCGCCCGCTACCCCCTCACTGCGGGCCAACCGGCGGGCATCACCCCGTGCGCCTTCTGGCCCACCGCCCCCGCCGACAAGCCCGTACGCATCGCCCCCCGCGGCCCCTCCAACATCCTCCTCATCCAGAACCTCCGCGACCCCGCCACCCCCTACAGCGGCGCCCTCAACCTCCGCCGCGCCTTCGGCGACCGCGCCCGCATGGTCGCCGTGGACGCGGGCGGCCACGGCTCGTACCTCGCCCACGGCAATGCCTGCGGGGACGCGAAGGTCACCGTTTTCCTGGCGACGGGACAGCGGCCGGGACGGGATGTGACCTGCCGCTCGTAGGCCGGATTCCGGGGCCGGGCCCCGGTTGTCAGTGGGGCTTTGTACGCTGCTGTCCACAGGGGGGGTGGTTGCGGTGTCACTGACGGATGAGGTCGCAGCGGTTCACGGGGAGCGGGGGCGGCCGGCCGCGATGGTCGGGGAGCTGCGGCGTACGGCGGTGCTGGTGCCGACAGCGCCGAGGAGGCCGACAGCGCCGACGGACGCGCCGGGCGAGGACAGTCTGTTGTCGGTGGAGTTCGGGGGAATCCGCTGGATCTGCGCGTTCACGGATGAGGCGGCCCTGGCCCGGTTCGCCGCGGCCCGCCGGGCCGGCGGAGACGGAAAGGACGACGGGGCCGCGGACTGGGAGTACAGGACCGTGCTGGGCGCCCGGCTGCTGGACGTCGTTGTGCCCGCCGTCGGCGTCCCTGCGGGGGTGGCCCTGGACGTCGGCAGCGAGCACCCGATGATGTTCCCGCCCGTCGTCGGCATCGTGCCGGACGCCGCCGCGGTCGACGCGCCGGAGAACTGGCGGCCGGCGGACCCGAAGGACCCGAACGGTCTGAAGGATCCGAACGGCCCGAGCGGCCCGAACGGTCCGAAGGATCCGAGCGACCCGCATGGTCCGAGCGAGCCAGAGTGCGAGTCCCCCGAGGGCCCGCGGTGAGCGGCGGGGACGGCCTCAAGGCTGGCAAGGAAGCGCTGGACAACATCTCCAAGGGCCTGGACGGGGCGATCGGTGAGCTGAAGAAGGTGGGTTCGCCGGGCGACGCGGCCGTCGGACGCGGCTTCTCCGAGCTCGCCCTCAGCGGCCTGGAGGCCGGACACGAGGACCTGACCTCGTCCTTCAAGTCGTTCTGCGACCGCTGGGAGTGGGGCGTACGGGCCCTGGTGCGCGACGGCAACGAGTTCGCCCACCGGGTGGGCCTGGCCGCGGGCTACTACCACGAGACGGACGAGTACATCTCGAACACCCTCAAGGTCACCACGAACGCGGTCATGGGCAACCCGCATCTGACGGAGGAGCAGGTCGAGCAGCAGTCCTGGGGAGAGACCCTGTCCGACAACCCGTACACGCAGGTGCGGGACGCGGACTACAGCGTGAAGTCCTTCCAGGACGCGGCCGGGAACGCGAAGGAGACCTGGTCGAGAACGGCCGACGACGTCCAGTCTGGCTGGGGCCTCGGCCCCGTCGGGCCCGCCGCGCATGTCGTCAGCAAGATCGAGGACTACGGCTGATGGGGGTAATGGACTGGATCGACAAGGGCGGCGACTGGGTCGAGGGGAAGGTCGAGCAGGGCAAGAAGCTCGTCGGCGAGGGCGTCGAGTACGCGACCCACAAGGTCAGCGACGGCCTCGATTACGTCGGTCTGCACGACTGGGCCGAATCGGTCGAGGACTGGGGCGACGAGACCGCCTCCGACCTCGGCGCGGAGGTCGACGAGAAACAGCTCGGGCAGACCGAGGAGGCCGACGAGCTGATCCACGGCGACGTGAAGCGGATCGAGGCGGCGGCCGAGCATCTGAAGAAGTTCCACACCGCGTTCGACTCCGTGCACGCCGGGCTGCTGAAGGTCGGCTCAGCGGAGTGGGAGGGCGAGGGCAAGGAGGCGTTCGCCAAGAAGTTCGCGGAGCACCCGAAGAAGTGGGCGCGGGCCGCCGACGCCTGCGAGGACGCCGCGGGCGCGCTGACGACGTACGGGCACACGGTCACCTGGGCGCAGAAGCAGGCCAAGGAGGCGGTGCGCCTCTACAAGAAGGGCAAGGCCGCGTCCAAGGAGGCCGTGGACGCGCACAACAAGAAGGTCGACGCCTATAACGCGAAGGTCGACAGCGGCGAGGATCCGGGGCCGAAGCCGGGCGAGTTCCACGATCCGGGGGTGGCGGACGGCAAGGAGGCGCAGCGCATCCTCGCCGAGGCCCGTAAGCAGCGCAATACGGCGGCGGCCACCGCCAAGGCGAAGATCGACGCCGCGACGAAACTGGCCCCGGACAAGCCGGAGTTCCACGACCGGATGGCCGGGGACGCGCTCGACGGGTTCGAGGGCGGCCAGGTCGAGTTGCTGCACTTCACGGGCGGCGTGGTCCGCTCGGGTACGGACGTGCTGAAGTTCGCCCGCGGCCTCAACCCGACGGACCCGTACAACCTCACGCACCCCGCGGCCTATCTCGACACCGTCTCCAACACCGCCGCCGGGATTCTCTCCCTCGCCTCCCACCCGGAGCGGCTGCCGGGCGCTCTGCTCGGCACTGGCTGGGGCTCGGATCCGTCGGAGGCGGGCGGGCGGCTGTTCGGCAACATCATCATGGCCGTCGGCACGGGCGGCGCCGGGACGGCGGCGAAGGCGACCGAGGGCGCCGTTCTCAACGTCACCAAGAAGGCGGTGGAGGAGGGCGCGGAGACCGGCACGCGGCAGGCCGGGAAGAGCGCGGCCCGGCACGAGGCCGAGCGGGGGCCGCACGAGAACACCCGCCCGGACGGCACGAAGGCCACGAAGGGCACCGACCCCGTCGACCTGGCCTCGGGCCGGATGTTCCTGCCGCAGGTCGACGTGGTGCTGCCCGGCGCGCTGCCGTTGACGTTCGTCCGCAAGGCGCAGTCCGGGTACCGGGCCGGACAGTGGCTGGGGCCGTCGTGGTCGAGCACGGCGGACCAGCGGCTGGAGATCGACGCCGAGGGCGTGGTGTTCGTCGGCGAGGACGGCATGGTGCTGTCCTATCCGCATCCGGCGCCGGGTGTCGCGACGCTGCCGGCCGAGGGGCCGCGGTGGCCGCTGGAGATTCCGGGGGACGGCGGCTACGCCGTACGGGACCCGGCTTCGGGGCGGACGTGGCACTTCGGGTGGTATGGGGGC
>NZ_JBHVHQ010000639.1:0-5006 GCF_042800135.1 Streptomyces sp. NPDC057654
GCCGCGCTGCTGCGCGGCGAACGGCGGCAGCTCAAGGGCGTGCTGCGCGACCAGAGCGTCATCGCCGGCATCGGCAACGCCTACTCGGACGAGATCCTGCACGCCGCCCGCATGTCGCCCTTCAAACTGGCCGCGAGCCTCACCGACGACGAGGCGAGGGCGCTGTACGCGACGGTCGTCGACACCCTGCGCGGGGCGGTCGAGCAGGCCGGGGGCCTCGCGGCGGGGGAGGTGAAGGCCGGGAAGCGGGCGGGGATGCGGGTGCACGGCCGGACCGGGCAGCCCTGCCCGGTCTGCGGGGACACGGTGCGCGAGGTCTCGTACCGCGACTCCTCGCTTCAGTACTGCCCGACCTGCCAGACGGGCGGAAAACCGCTCGCGGACCGCCGCCTCTCCCGCCTCCTCAAATAGCCGCCCGCCGCCCTGGCCGTAACCCCGCCCCCGCCCGTAGCCGCTACTCCGCCGCCTCCCGCTCCCGCGCTTCCTCCTTCGCCATCTCCGACCGCTTGTAGGAGTAGGCGAAGTAGACCACCAGGCCGAGCAGGAACCACACCGCGAAGCGCACCCACGTCTGCCACGCGAGATAGGTGATCAGCCACAGCGACGCCGCCACCCCGATCAGCGGGACCACCGGCATGCCCGGGGCGCGGAAGGTGCGCGGCAGGTCCGGGCGCTTGTAGCGGAGCACGATCACCGAGACGCAGACGACCGCGAAGGCCAGCAGAATGCCGATGTTCGTCAGCTCCGCAGCCTCGCCGATCGGCAGGAATCCGGCGATGGCCGCCGACGCGAAGCCGACGATCCAGGTCACCCGCGTCGGGACGTGCCGCGTCGGATGCGTCTTCGCGAACCACTTCGGCAGCAGCCCGTCCCGGCTCATGCTGAACCACACACGAGTAACTCCCAGCATGAAGGTGAACATCACCGTGAGAATGCCGATGATCGCGCCGACCGCGATGACATCCGCGAGCCCGCCCAGGCCCACCGACTTGAACGCGTTGGCGAAGCCGCTCTCCTTGTCGATGTCCTTGTAGTTCTGCATTCCCGTCAACACCAGGCAGACCAGTACGTACAGCACCATCGAGATCGCCAGCGAATACAGGATCGCCTTCGGCATATGGCGCTGCGCGTCCTTGGACTCCTCGGCCACCGTGGACATCGCGTCATAGCCGAACACCGCGAAGAACACCGTCGCCGCGCCCGTGAACGCGCCGCCTACGCCGAACGGGAAGAACGGGCGGTAATTGCCGGTCTTGATATGGAAGAAGCCCACCACGATGATCAAGATCACCACCAGGACCTTCAGCCCGACGACGATCGTCTCGAAGCGGGCCGCGTTCTTGATGCCGAGCGACAGCAAATAGGCGATGAAGATGCACAGTAATGCCGCGAACAGATCGACGCGGTGGCCGTCCCCGGTGCCGGGGGCGCCCAGCATCCAGTGCGGCAGCCCGGCGTCCATCTCCCCGAGCAGGTAATTGATATAGCCGGAGATGCCGATCGCCACCACCGCGACGATCGCCGTGTATTCCAGCAGCAGGTCCCAGCCGATGAACCAGCCCCCCAACTCGCCGAGGACCGCGTACCCGTAGGTGTAGGCGGACCCGGCCTTCGGGATGAGGCCCGCGAATTCCGCGTACGAGAAGGCCGCCGCCGCGCTCGCCACCCCTGCGATCAGGAATGACACGAGCACGGCGGGGCCCGCCTTGCCGTTGGCGATCGTGCCCGCCAGGCTGAAGATGCCGGCGCCGATGAGGCCGCCGACGCCGATCGCCGTCAACTGCCAGAGCCCGAGCGAGCGTTTGAGCTGCTCGTTCGGAGATCCCGTCGTGCCCGACTCGATCTGTTCGATCGGTTTGCGGCGCAGTACGCCTTTTCCTGCCCGTAGCCCGGCCATGGCCGTTCCTCTCCGTCGGAGCCGATGGCCGATCATCATGGCCGGGCCCGGACGCGTGCGGAAGATCTCTCACCGCGCCGCGTGGGACGGTCAGTTCACCGCGGGCGGCGCGGCCGACGCCGAAGTCCCCCAGTGGGAGGGCGCGGAGCCGACGCCGAAGGACAGCGCCCGGCCGCGCCGGATGTCCTCGGTCCGTACGTACGTCTTCCCGTACGGCGAACCGTTCAGGCGCACCGACCGGATGTAGCGGTCATGGCCGGAGGTGCCCGGCGCGGTGATGGTGAACCGGCCGTGTGGATACCAGCGGCGGTCCAGGCGCAGGTCGACGCGGTCGAAGAGGGGAGTGGACAGCCCCCAGGCGTCGGCGCCGGGCTGCACGGGATAGACGCCGATGGCGGACAGCACCATCCACGCCGACATGGTGCCCAGATCGTCGTTGCCGGTCATGCCGCTCGGCGAGTCGGTGAACAGGGTGAGCGCCGCGTGCACCACGTCGGTGGTCTGCCAGGGCCGGCCGGTGGAGAGATAGGTGTACGGGGCGATGGTGTCGGGCTCGTTCTGCGGGTTGTACTTGTCGGCGTTGTAGTAGTCGTACGGGCCGTTGACCCACACCTTGCGCGCCGTCCCCGCCGGGTCCTTCAGTAGTTTGTCGTAGGCGAAGAACGAGTCGAGGCGCTTGTTGGCGGCGTCCTTGCCGCCGATCAGGGACACCATGCCGGACAGGTCCTGCGGCACCAGCCACTGGTACTGCCACGCGGTGCCCTCGTGGAAGCCGACGCTCTTCGCCGGGTCGGCGGGGCCGGTGAACGCGCCGCCCGCGTCGCGCGCCCGGAAGAAGCCGGTGCTCGGGTCGAAGACGTTGCGGTAGTTCTGGGCGCGCTTGGCGTAGCGGGCGGCGTCCGCGTGGTGCCCGAGCTCGCGGGCCATACGGGCGAGCATCGCGTCGGACAGCGCGTACTCCAGGGTCGCCGACGGGCCGTGGTCGAAGTCGGAGTCGCCAGGCTTCTTGTGGATCCAGTCGGCGATGTAGGGGGCGTAACCGCCCTTGATGTACTCGGCGTTGGCCTCCCGGCCGACGGCGGGGGAGTCCGCCGGCGGCACGCCGTCGGCGTTCTTCTTCAGCGCCCGGTACGCCTCCTCCTCATGCCCCGTCAGCAGCCCCTGGTGGTAGGCGTTGGTGAGGTAGGGCGTCACCGGGTCGCCGGTCATGATGTTCGTCTCGACCGTGCCGTACCCCCACTTGGGCAGCCAGCCGCCCTCCGCGTCGACACGCAGCACCGACAGCGCCATGTCCCGTGCCTCGTGCGGCGCGAGGAGCCCCAGCAGCTGCGCCTGGGTGCGGTAGGTGTCCCACAGGGACCAGTTCTGGTAGTAGTCGAACCCTCTGGCGCGGTGGATCTTCTGGTCCCAGCCGGTGTAGCGGCCGTCGACGTCGCTGCCGATGTTGGGCGCGAGGAAGGAGCGGTAGAGGGAGGAGTAGAAGGTGCGGCGCAGCGTCTCGCCGCCGCCTTGCGTCCGTACGCCCTCCAGTCGGCGCTCCCAGGCCGCGTCGGCGGCGCGGGCCGTACGGTCGAAGCCGCCGCTCTCGGCGCGCAGATTGCGCCGCGCGCCGTCCGCGTCGACGTAGCTGACGGCGGTGGTGGCCTCCACGGTCCGGTCGCGGGTCGCGTCGAAGCGGAGGTACGCGCCGTTGCGTCCGGTTCCGGTGGAGCTCTTCGAACCGGCGGTGACCGTCCCGTCCCGCCAGGTGCCGTAGGCGGTGAAGGGCCGGTCGAAGCGGGTGACGGTGTACAGGGTGTACGGCCTGGTGCCCTGGCAGAAGCCGTGTCCGGTGATGGCGGTGCGCACGGTGCGCGCGTCAAGGATCTCCACGGTGGTGGAATCCGTCTTGTGCAGCGACTGCCCGGCGTTGAGCAGGACGTTGGCCTTGTCGGTGGCGGGGAAGGTGTAGCGCTGGTGGCCGGTGCGTCTGCCCGCGGTGAGCTCGGCGGTGATGCCGCCGTAGGACTTCAGAGCGACCCGGTAGTAGCCGGGGCGTGCGCTCTCGTCGTCGTGGCGGAACTCGGCGGCGTAGCGGGCGTAGTCGGTCTCGGTGACCTCACCGGTGGTGGGCAGCGTCGGCAGGTCGCCGCCGAGGCCGCAGCCGACGCCGGACAGGTGGACGGCGCTGAAGCCGCGGATACGGGTGTCCTTGTAGTCGTAGCCCGTGTTGTGCCCGGTGTCGGGGGAGAGCTGCACCATGCCGAACGGCACGGAGGCCCCGGGGTAGGTGTTCCCCTCGTTCTGCGTACCGATGAAGGGGTTCACCAGGTCGGTGAGGCGCCCGGTGCGGTGCGTCTCGGCGGCCTGCGCGGGTACGGACACGAGCCCGCCCAGCAGCGCCGCGCAGGCGAGGGCGGCGACGCGGGCGCGCCGCCGCGGATGTGGGGTCCATTTCATCGCTCACGACCTTCACACGATCGGTGACATCGTTGTCAGGGCTGAGGCTGGCCCGGCCCGTACGTCCTGTCAAGGACGCGCCAAACAACGGCGTGCGCGCCTGCGCCGGACGGTCCTGTCCGAACCGGTCCTTCCGCGCCCCGCCGCCGGGAGCGAGACTGACGCCCTGCCAGTCGAAACCCCTACCGTGAGCAGAGGCGGACCCCCATGCCGAACGGCGCGCAGACCCTGATCCGCGGCCTCGTCGACGCAGGCGTCGACGTGTGCTTCGCCAACCCCGGCACCTCGGAGATGCACTTCGTCGCGGCCCTCGACGACGTCCCCGAAATGCGCCCCGTCCTCTGCCTGTTCGAGGGCGTGGCCACCGGCGCCGCCGACGGGTACGCGCGGATGGCCGAGCGGCCCGCCTGCACCCTGCTGCACCTCGGCCCCGGCCTCGCCAACGGCCTCGCCAACCTGCACAACGCCCGTCGCGCCCGTACCCCCGTCGTCAACCTCGTCGGCGACCACGCGCTCGGCCACAAGCCGCTCGACGCCCCGCTGGAGTCCGACATCGACGCGCTGGCCGGCAGCGTCTCCGGCTGGTCGCGCCGCACCCGCGACGTCGGCGACCTGGGCGCGGACGCGGCGGAGGCCGTCGCCGCGGCGGCCGAGGGGCAGATCGCCACGC
>NZ_JBHVHQ010000640.1:0-4997 GCF_042800135.1 Streptomyces sp. NPDC057654
GCAGGGGGACGCGTTCTACGCCACCGTCGACTCGTCGGTCGGCGGCTGGCTGCACGACCTGGTCGCGACCAGCAAGGCGATCGGCGCGGCCTTCGCGGCGCTCGCCGGGCAGGCCGCGGCCGGGCGGCTGCTGTTCGCCATGGCCCGCGACCGGCGGCTGCCGGGCGCGATGTCGAAGGTGGACGCAGGCAGCGGCGTGCCGCGGCGCGCGCTGCTCGGCGCGGCCGTCGTGACGCTGATCGCGGCGGTGTGGGCGGCCCGCCGCGACGACGGCCTGGACCACCTGTCGTCGATCGTGAACGTCGGTGCGCTGACCGCCTTCGGCCTGCTGCACGCCTCGGTGATCGGCTGGTTCTGGATCCGCAAGCGGGCGGAGCACCCGAGCCTGATCGGCCATGTGCTCGTGCCGCTGCTGGGGCTCGCGGTGGTGGTCGCGGTGATCGTCGAGGCGTCGGCCACGGCCCAGGTGGTGGCGGCCGTGTGGCTGGTGGTGGGGCTGGTGATCCTGGCGCTGCAATACCGAGGGCGACGACCGGTTTAAAAAATCAGCGTCTACTGATAGTCGCCGATTACGGGACGCGGGGCCTTGGCCGACCACGTCCGCCCTGGGGCCCTGCCTGCGGCCGTCCATTGTCAGTGGGCGCCGATAGCCTGGCGCGCATGGCTGTCAACACGTCCGCGGACGCGCCGATCCCCGTCGGCGAGGTGTCCCGGCTGATCGGCGGATGGATCGACCGGCTCGGGGCCGTATGGGTCGAGGGGCAGATCACGCAGTTGTCGCGGCGGCCGGGCGCCGGGGTGGTGTTCCTGACGTTGCGCGACCCGTCGTACGACATCTCGCTGACCGTCACGTGCTACCGCGCCGTCTTCGACAAGGTGGCCGACGTCGTCTCGGAGGGCGCGCGCGTCGTCGTGCACGCCAAGCCGGAGTGGTACGCGCCGCGCGGCCAGCTCTCGCTGCGGGCCGCCGAGATCAAGCCGGTCGGGGTGGGCGAGCTGCTCGCGCGCCTGGAGCAGCTGAAGAAGTCGCTGGCAGCCGAGGGGCTGTTCGCGGCCGACCGGAAGCGGCCGCTGCCGTTTCTGCCCCAGCTGATCGGGCTGGTCTGCGGCCGCGCCTCCGCCGCCGAGCGCGACGTGCTGGAGAACGCCCGGCTGCGCTGGCCCGCCGTGCGCTTCGAGGTCCGCAACGTGCCCGTACAGGGCGTGCACGCCGTCCCGCAGGTCATGGCCGCGGTCAAGGAACTGGACGCGCTGCCGGAGGTCGACGTGATCGTCGTGGCCCGCGGCGGCGGCAGCGTGGAGGACCTGCTGCCGTTCTCCGACGAGCAGCTCGTACGGGCGGTGGCCGCGTGCCGTACGCCCGTGGTGTCCGCCATCGGGCACGAGCCCGACTCCCCGCTGCTCGACCTGGTCGCCGATCTGCGCGCCTCCACGCCGACCGACGCGGCGAAGAAGATCGTGCCGGACGTGGGCGAGGAGCAGGCCCGTATCCAGCAGCTGCGCGAGCGCGCGCTGCGCAGCGTCGGCGGGCTGCTGGACCGCGAGGAGCGCGGTCTGGCCTCGGCGCTGGCGCGGCCCGTGATACAGCGCCCGCACCGTATGGTCGACGACCGCGAGGAGCAGGTCGCGGCGGTGCTGGAGCGCGGGCGCCGCACGCTGGCGCACCTCCTGGACCGCGCCGACTCCGAGCTGGCGCACACCTTGGCGCGCGTCGTGGCCCTCTCCCCCGCGGCGACGCTCCGGCGCGGCTACGCCGTGCTCCAGCACGCGGACGGTTCGGTGGTGCACTCCCCCGAGGACGTGGCGCCGGACGAGGAGCTGCGGGCGCGGGTCGCGGACGGCGAGTTCGCGGTACGGGCCGTTGTCACACCCCCCGCTTAGGCTGGTTCCCATGGCGACGACGCGCGAGAAGACCGACGACTCCACCCTCGGTTACGAGCAGGCACGGGACGAGTTGATCGATGTGGTGCGGCGCCTGGAGGCGGGCGGCACGACGCTGGAGGAGTCGCTGGCCCTGTGGGAGCGCGGCGAGGAGCTGGCGAAGGTCTGCCGCCGCTGGCTCGACGGGGCGCGCGCCCGGCTGGACGCCGCGCTGGCGCAGGAGGCCGGGGACGGCGACGAGGACGAGTCCCGGCCCGCGGGCGACGACGCGGAAACGGCCGCCTCGCAGGACTGAGCGGGCTTGCCCGGCCGCACCTGTACCGGCGTCACGGCATCACGCCCGTACCCCGCCATGCCCTGATCCATGTGAGTCCGGGCACACCCACACCCCTTTAGTTGAAGATTAATCTATTGCCGGTACAGTGGTCTGTGCCAGCTCGAACCGTTGACGCAACAGAAGGTGTTCATCGCATGACTCTCGCCCTCGACGCCGCCGCTCAGGACCTGCTCTTCCGTGAGGCCCGCACCGCCAACACCTTCACCGACGAGCCGGTGACCGACGAGCAGATGCAGGCCGTCTACGACCTGGTCAAGTACGCGCCGACCGCCTTCAACCAGTCGCCGCTGCGCATCGTGCTGGTCCGCTCCGAGGAGGCCCGCGAGCGCCTCGTGTCGCACATGGCCGAAGGCAACCAGCCCAAGACCCGCAAGGCCCCGCTGGTCGCGATCCTCGCCGCCGACAACGAGTTCCACGAGGAGCTGCCGGCGCTCTTCCCGCACTTCCCGCAGGCCAAGGACGTGTTCTTCGCGGAGCGCTCCTCCCGCGAGGGCGCTGCCGCGCTGAACGCCTCGCTTCAGGCCGCCTACTTCATCCTCGGCGTCCGCGCCGCCGGTCTCGCGGCCGGCCCGATGACGGGCTTCGACTTCGCGGGCGTCCAGAAGGAGTTCCTGGACGACGACCACACCCCGCTGATGGTCATCAACATCGGCAAGCCGGGCGAGGACGCCTGGTTCCCGCGGTCGCCGCGCCTGGAGTACGACCAGGTCGTCAAGACCGTCTGAGAATCCCGAGAACCCGAGAATCCGGGAACCCAGGAACCCAGGAAATCGAGATATCGGCAAAGACGTCTGAGGTCGCCCGGCCCCCGTCGGGCGGCACCCCCCTCAGACCTGCCGCTCCCCCCAGCGGCAGTCCGATGGCCGTCGTGTTCAGGCCGAGTTGCGCGCGTCCGGATTCGTCTCCGGCTTCGTCTTCTCGGCCTTGAGCGCGGCGGCCATCCGCGTGAGCTGCCCGTGCGGCGCGGTGCCCGTGACCACCGTGGTCACGCCGTTCTCCGTGCGCACCAGCGCGTCGTACTTCTCACCCTCGTAGCGGTCCCACGTCGCGCCGTCGACGCGCTCGGTCTTCCCGGTCTTCGCGGCCTGCTGGGTGACGTCGTCGATGAACGCCGCCGCCGGGCCGTTGCTCTGCTCGACCGCCACGTACTGCTTCTTCGGGTCGAGGAAGCCCAGGTGCCACGCCGCGCCTTCCTTGCCGGCCCCGTCGTACGAGACCGAGGTGGCCCGCCAGCCCTCCGGGAGGCCGACCGGTGCCGCCACCGGGTACGGGGCGGCGCGGCGCGCCGTGTCCAGTTCCACGCGGTAGCTGACCGTCTTGACGGGGTCGTTGCTCTCGTCGTGCGGGATGAACACGTAACTGACCACCGCGACGGGAACGATCACCGCCAGCGACAGAATCATGTTCCGCACCGTCTGCTTCTTAGCGCTTCTGCCTGCCACCCGCCCATCGTCCCCCATACCCCTTCCAGCCGGGACACCGGCCCGGGGGCAGGTCCGTGGGGGCAGGTCCATGGGGCAGGTCCGTACGGAGCCACGGCGGCGGGCGCGTACGCCACTCGTCGTGGCGCTCATACGCAGGGTGCTCTGCTCACTTTGGCAATCAACCGATAAAGTCATCAGCACCCTCACTTAACGGCCGTCGCCGTACAGAAAGGTGCGCTCCGTTGACCGAACACCACTTGCCGTCTCCCCTTGAGGTCAGCCCCGAGGCCCCGGACCGCAACCTCGCGCTGGAACTCGTCCGGGTCACCGAGGCCGGCGCCATGGCCTCGGGCCGCTGGGTCGGCCGCGGCGACAAGAACGGCGCCGACGGCGCCGCCGTCAAGGCCATGCGCGCGCTCATCGGCACCGTCTCCATGAACGGCGTCGTCGTCATCGGGGAGGGCGAGAAGGACAACGCGCCCATGCTCTACAACGGCGAGCGCGTCGGCGACCTCACCGGCCCCGAGTGCGACGTGGCCGTGGACCCCGTGGACGGCACGACGCTGACCGCCAAGGGCATGGCCAACGCCGTGTCCGTGCTGGCCGTGGCCGAGCGCGGCACCATGTTCGACCCGTCCGCGGTCTTCTACATGGACAAGCTCGTCACCGGCCCCGACGCCGCCGACTTCGTCGACATCAACGCGCCGGTCGGCGTCAACATCCGCCGCATCGCGAAGGCGAAGCGGTCCTCGCCCGAGGACGTCACGGTCGTGGTGCTGGACCGGCCGCGCCACGAGGGCATCGTCAAGGAGATCCGCGAGGCCGGCGCCCGTATCAAGTTCATCGCGGACGGCGACGTGGCCGGCGCGATCATGGCCGTGCGCGAGGGCACCGGCGTGGACCTGCTGCTCGGCGTCGGCGGCACGCCCGAGGGCATCATCACCGCCTGTGCCATCAAGTGCCTCGGCGGCACGATCCAGGCGAAGCTGTGGCCGAAGGACGACGCGGAGCGGGAGCGCGCCGTCGCCGCCGGACACGACCTGGACCGGGTGCTTCAGACGGAGGACCTGGTCAGCGGCGAGAACGTGTTCTTCGTGGCCACCGGGATCACCGACGGCGACCTGCTGCGCGGGGTGCGGTACCGCGCGGAGACGGCGACCACGCAGTCGCTGGTGATGCGCTCCAAGTCGGGCACGATCCGCCAGATCGACTCCACGCACCGGCTCTCCAAGCTGCGCGCGTACAGCCAGGTCGACTTCGAGCGCCCCAGCTGACGGTCGACTGCCGGGCCGCCCCAGCGGTCAGTACGTCCGTACGCCACGCCCGTACGTCCGTAGGCGCACGCCATTACGGGC
>NZ_JBHVHQ010000641.1:0-4995 GCF_042800135.1 Streptomyces sp. NPDC057654
CCTGGGCGTGGCGCGGGTCGGCATCGATGAGGACTTCTTCGGGCTGGGCGGGCATTCGCTCCTCGCCATCCGGCTTGTCAGCAGGGCGCGTTCGACGCTCGGCGTGGAGATGGCGATCCGTCAGCTCTTCGAGACCCCGACCGTCGCCGCCCTCTCCGAAGCCCTCGGCGCGGCGGCGACCGGCAGCGCGCGGGCCGCCGTCGTGCCTATGGAGCGCCCCGACCGGCTGCCCCTCTCCTTCGCGCAGCAGCGGCTGCTGTTCCTCAGCAAGCTCGAAGGGCCCAGCGCGACCTACAACCTCCCCGCCGCCCTGCGGCTGACCGGCGACCTGGACCCGCAGGCGCTGCGGGCCGCGCTGTGCGACGTCGTCGCGCGCCACGAGAGCCTGCGCACCCTGTTCCCCGAGGACGCCGACGGCGGACGCCAACTGGTCCTGGACCCCGGCGCGGAAGCCGCCCGGCCGACGTTCGAGATCGAGTCCGTCGGAGAGGGCGAACTCCAAGAGCGACTCGATGCCGCGGCCCGCCACGGCTTCGACCTCTCCACCGAAATCCCCCTCCGCGCCTGGCTGTTCGAGGTCGGTCCGCAGGATCACGCGCTGCTCCTCCTCGTGCACCACATCGCCAGCGACGGGTGGTCGATGCCGCTGCTCGTACGCGACCTCGCCGGCGCCTACAACGCGCGCCGCGCCGGACGGTCCCCGCGCTGGTCGCCGCTGTCGGTCCAGTACGCCGACTACGCCCTGTGGCAGCGCGACCTGCTCGGCGGCGAGGACGACGCCGACAGCGCCGTCTCGCGGCAGCTCGCGCACTGGCGGGACGCGCTCGCCGGACTGCCGGAGGAACTGGAGCTGCCGACGGACCGGCCGCGCCCGGCGAAGGCCACCTACCGCGGCGACGAGGTCCCCCTGGAGATCTCCGCCGAGCTCCACGGCCGGCTCGCCGCCCTCGCGCGCGCCCATCAGGCGAGCGTGTTCATGGTCGTACAGGCGGCACTCGCGACGCTGCTGTCGAAGCTCGGCGCGGGCGAGGACATCCCGATCGGCACGCCCATCGCGGGCCGTACGGACGACGCGCTGGAGGATCTGGTCGGGTTCTTCGTCAACACGCTCGTGCTGCGCACCGACGTGTCCGGCAACCCCACCTTCCGCGAACTGGTGGGCCGCGTGCGGGAGGCGGACCTCGCGGCGTACGCGCACCAGGACGTGCCCTTCGAGCGGCTGGTCGAGGTGCTCAACCCGGCCCGCTCGCTCTCGCGCCACCCCCTCTTCCAGACGCTGCTGGCCTTCAACAACAACGACCAGCACGCCTCGGCCGACGCGGCGGACGGGCTGCCCGGCCTGGCCGTCGAAGGCCGCCGGGTGAGCACCGGGGTCGCCAAGTTCGACCTCGCGTTCAACCTCGCCGAACAGCTCGACGCCGATGGCGCGCCCGCCGGTCTGGACGGCGTCATCGAGTACAGCGCCGACCTCTTCGACCGCACGACGGCCGCCGGGATCGCCGAGCGGTTCGTGCGCGTCCTGGAGGCGGTCGCCGCCGCGCCCGAGGCCCCGCTCGGCCGGCTCGACGTCCTCGCCGACGCCGAGCGGCGGCGGGTACTGGTGGACTGGAACGACACCGCACGCGAGGTGCCCGGCGCGACGGTCGCGGAGCTCTTCGAGGCCCAGGCGGCGCGTACGCCCGACGCCACGGCGTTGATCTTCGAGGACGCCGAGCTGTCGTACGCCGAGCTGAACGCCCGCGCCAACCGCCTCGCCCGGCACCTGGCCGACCGGGGCGCGGGCCCCGAGCGGTTCGTGGCCGTGATGCTGCCGCGCTCCGTGGACCTGGTGGTGTCGCTGCTGGCCGTCCTGAAGACGGGCGCCGCGTACGTACCGGTGGACCCGGAATTCCCGGAGGACCGCGTCGTGTACATGCTGGACGACGCACGGCCGGTCCTGACCCTGACCGAGGACGAGCTGCGGACGCTCTTCCTCGACGGTTACTCCGCCGCGAACCTCGGCGTGGCCGCGCAGCCCTCGCAGGCGGCGTACGCGATCTACACCTCGGGTTCGACGGGCCGCCCGAAGGGCGTGGTGGTACCGGGGGCGGCGCTCGTCAACTTCCTCTCCTCGATGCAGTCGACGTTCCAACTCGGCGACACTGACCGGCTGTTGGCGGTCACAACCGTCGGCTTCGACATCGCCGGTCTGGAGCTGTACCTCCCGCTCCTCAACGGTGCGGGACTGGTCCTCGCCTCCCGCGAGACGGTCAAGGACCTGCCGGGCCTCGCCGCGCTCGTACAGCGCTCCGGGGCCACGGCGATGCAGGCGACTCCCAGCCTGTGGCACGCGCTGGTCGAGTCCGGCGTCGAGCTGTCGGGTGTGCGGGTGCTGGTCGGCGGTGAGGCGTTGCCGGGTGATCTGGCGGGTGCGTTGGCCGGTGCGGGCCGTTCGGTGACGAATCTCTACGGTCCGACGGAGACGACGATCTGGTCGACGGCGTCGGAGGTGGAGGCTGACGGCGCGGGAGTGTCGATTGGGCGGCCGATCGCGAATACGCAGGTGTACGTCCTGGACGCCGGGCTCCGTCCGGTCGCGCCGGGCGTGGCGGGTGAGCTGTACATCGCGGGCGACGGCCTGGCCCGTGGGTACCACCGTCGCCCCGACCTGTCGGCGGAGCGCTTCGTGGCCGACCCGTACGGTCCGGCCGGCGGTCGTATGTACCGTACGGGTGACCTGGTGCGATGGCGTGTGAACGGCGAGCTGGAGTACATCGGCCGCACCGACTTCCAGGTCAAGGTCCGCGGATTCCGCATCGAACTCGGCGAGATCGAAGCGGCGCTCGCCGCGCACCCCTCGGTGGCGCGCGGCACGGTAGTGGTCCGCGAGGATCTGCCCGGCGACAAGCGGCTCGTCGCGTACGTCGTCCCGGCCGCCGAAGGGGCCTCACCCGAAGCGGGCGCGCTGCGCAGGCACATCGGCGCGTCGCTGCCCGACTACATGCTGCCCTCGGCGTTCGTGACGCTGGAGGCGCTGCCGCTCACGCCCAACGGGAAGCTGGACCGGAATGCCCTGCCCGCCCCCGAGTACGGCATCGAGAGCGCGGGGCGCGCGCCGCGCACGCCGCAGGAGGAGATCCTCGCGGGCCTCTTCGCCGAGGTGCTCGGCGTCCAGCCGTCCTCCATCGACGAGGACTTCTTCAAGCGCGGCGGCCACTCGCTCGCCGCCATGCGGCTCGTCGGCCGCATCCGCTCCACCTTCGGCGTCGAACTGGCCATCAGCCGGCTCTTCGAGACCCCGACCATCGCGGGCCTCGCCGACGTGCTGCGGGGCGCGGACGGCGCCCGTACGGCCCTCACCGCGCGCGAACGCCCCGAGCGGATACCACTGTCCTTCGCACAGCAACGCCTGTGGTTCCTCAACCAGTTCGAGGGCCCCAGCTCCACATACAACGTCCCCGCGGCCCTCCGCCTCACCGGTTCCCTCGACCGCGACGCCCTGCGCTCCTCGCTCGCCGACGTCGTGGCGCGGCACGAGAGCCTGCGCACGGTGTTCGCGGAGGACTCCCAGGGCGGCCACCAGGTCGTCCTGGACGCCGAGGACCCCGCAGTGCGGATCGACATCGCGTTCGCCGAGGTCGCCACCGAGGACGAGCTCGACCGGCGGATCGACGAGGCGGGCCGCTACAGCTTCGATATCTCCGCAGAAATACCTTTGCGCGCCTGGCTGTTCGGCACCGGCCCCGACGAGTACGTCCTGCTGCTCCTCATCCACCACAGCGCGGGCGACGGCGGCTGGTCCATGCCGCTCCTCGTCCGCGACCTCACCGTCGCCTACGCCGCGCGCTCCCAGAACCGGGCCCCGGAGTGGGCGCCGCTGCCGGTGCAGTACGCGGACTACACGCTGTGGCAGCGCGAGGAACTCGGCTCCGAGAGCGACCCGCGGAGCGTGCTCTCCCAGCAGCTCGCCTACTGGCAGGACACCCTCGCAGACCTCCCGCAGGAGCTGCGGCTCCTCACCGACCGGCCCCGCCCCGTCGAGGGCTCGCACCGGGGCGGCATCGTCCGCTTCGACCTGCCGGCGGCTCTGCACCAGCGGCTGGAGACGCTGGCCCAGGAGCACCACGCGAGCCTGTTCATGGTGGTGCAGGCCGCCCTAGCGGCGCTGCTCGCGAAGCTCGGCGGATCGGACGACATCCCGCTGGGCACGCCCATCGCGGGCCGCACGGACGACGCCCTGGAGGACCTGGTCGGGAACTTCGTCAACACCTTGGTGCTGCGCACCGACGTCTCCGGCGACCCGACCTTCGCCGAACTGGTGGGCCGGGTGCGGGAGACGGACCTGGCGGCGTACGCGCATCAGGACGTGCCCTTCGAGCGGCTGGTCGAGGTGCTGAACCCGGCCCGCTCCATCACCCGGCACCCCCTTTTCCAGACCCTGATCACCTGGCACAACGCCGGGCACCAGGCCGTGCAGTCCACCACCCAGCTCCCGGACCTGGCCGTGGACGGGCACTCGGTGCGTACGGGCGTGGTCCGCTTCGACCTGCGCTTCGCCCTCGCGGACCTGCGCGGCGGCGAGGGCGCGGCAGCCGGGATCAGGGGCGAGGTGGAGTACAGCGCCGACCTCTTCGACCAGCGGACCGCCCAGACCCTCGCCGACCGGTTCGTGCGCGTACTGGAGGCGGTCGCCGCCGCCCCCGACAGCCCGGTCGGCCGGATCGACGTGCTGGACGACGCCGACCGCCGACGGGAGCTGGTGGAGTGGAACGACACGGACCGCGACGTGCCCGACGCGCTGCTGCCCGACCTCTTCGAGGCGCAGGCCGCTGCCACGCCGGACGCGCCGGCGGTTATGGACGGTCAGGTCGCATACAGCTACCGCGAGTTGAACGAGCGGGCGAACCGCTTGGCGCGGGCGCTCGTGGCGCGTGGGGTGGGTCCGGAGCGGTTCGTGGCGATCGTGCTGCCGCGGTCGGCGGACAATGTGGTGGCGATGCTGGCGGTGCTGAAGGC
>NZ_JBHVHQ010000642.1:0-4994 GCF_042800135.1 Streptomyces sp. NPDC057654
GCCGTCGGCACCAGCAGCCACGGGCGGGCCCGCGCGACCAGCGCCAGTACGGGCACGACCACCGCCACCGGGCCCGCGACCACCACCAGGACGGCGGTCAGGGCCACGGTCCCCAGCACCCAGCCCGGCGAGGGCGGTGGCGGCGGAGGCGGCTCGGCGGCCGGGCGGCGGCGGACGAAGGCGAGGAGGGCGAGCAGGACGATGCCCGCCGCACCGCCGATCAGCGCCGCGTCGTACGTCGTCGACGGCTCGTAGGAGAGCCTGACCGTGCCGCCCTGCCCGGCCGGCACCAGGAACCCCTGCTGCCAGCCGTCGATGCGCAGAGATGTCAGCGGCTTGCCGTTGAGGGTCGCGTGCCAGCCCGAGTTGGCGTTCTCGTACGTCTGGAGGTACGCGGCCGAACCCGCGCCGACGCGCACAGCGCGCCGGTCGCCCGCCCAGTCCAGGGCCTTGGTCGCGCGCGCCGCCGCCGGAGCCGCGGCCTTGCCGCGCGTGAGGGCGACGTCGGTCAGGGCCAGCGGCCCCTGGTCCCCGGCCTCGACCGTGTGCGTGCCGGGCTTGAGCGGCAGCGCGCCGCCGCGTGCTTCGGCGCCGCACAACTCGACCTTGACGGGGCGGCGTTCGGTGAGATCCCGGACGCGCCCCGACGCCTTGGTCGCGTGCAGGGCGCCGTCCACGGCGAGCGCCGGGCCCCGGCCGCAGGGCAGCGAGAAGCGGGCGGAGGGCGCGGGCGCGGGCGTGCGCAGGTCGTCGAGGGCGGGCACGTACACCTCGCTGAGCCCGACGGGGAGCTGCAACTGACGGTCGGCGACCGGGTTGTGGACGGTCAGCGGCGCGACCTTGCTGATGGTGATGTCGAGCTGGTCGGTGACGATGGGCTCGAAGCGGGCCTGCCCGTTCTCGTCGACGCCCGCGGTGGCCGCGCCGTACGGGGAGTTGATGAGGATCTGTTCCGGCCGGGTGGAGAGGCCGCCCGCCGCGGCCAGGACGATGTTGTCGATGCTCCGTCGGCCGGGCCAGCGCAGATGGATGACGGGCCGGTCCCCGGCGATCCAGGCGGTGGTGAGGTCGCCGTCGACCAGGTTGCGGGCGCTCAGCGCGGTCCCGGTGCGGGCGGTGGAGTCGGCGGTCGCGGTGAGCCGCCGTCGGCTGCCCGGCGCGACGAGGTCGAGGAGCCGGTCGAGCTCGTCGCCGGGCACGGGGAGCGCGGAGGCGCTGACGGAGAAGTTTTCGGACGAGGACGTATCGGCAGTGGTGAAGCGGCGGTGCAGGCCGGTCTCGGCGGAGGCCGGGGAGAGCCCGCCCGGGTCGCTGCCGCGGTGCAGCGCGTACGTCTCGCTCGCCGCGTCCGTGCCCTGCGCGTCCTGCGGCAGCTTGAGCAGCCGGGTCACCTGGACGCCCGGAATGGCGACCTCGGAGAAGCCCGCGCCGGACAGCCCCGGCTTGGGGTCCTGCGACTCCAGAATGGTGATCTTCAGCCATTTCGCCTGCCCCACAGGCGCTTTGACGCTCTGCGGGAGGCCGTTCGGCTGGAGCGGGCTCTCCGCCGAGCCCCGGTCGGTCTGTACGCGTACGAGCGTGGGCGCGGCCCGCGTCCCGTCGCCCGGCAGCGGCGTCAGCTGGATCGAGGCGGGGATCGCGGTGGGCGTGTCGAAGCCGACGCGCAGCCACTGGCCGACCGGGTGGCCGGGCGTGCCCTCGGCCCACGCGGTGTCCGGGTTGCCGTCGAAGGCGTTCACGGGGTCGTACTGCGGGAGCTGGAAGAGCCAGTTGCCGCTGCTGGAGGCGGTGACCGACGCCGCGCCGCGCAGCACGGCCGTCGTCTGGTGCCGCACGCCCTTGACCGGCAGGATCTGCTTGGGCGGGCGGCCCGCGTCCTGGAGGCTGCCGGACGGATTCCGTTCCTCGGGCCCGTACGTGTACGAGGTGTTGGTGTTGACGAGCCCGAAGCGGGTGTCGGCGCGGCGCAGTCCGTCGCCGACCGCCTGGAGCGGCGGCGTGCCGATCCCCGGATGGTTGTCGCCGGTCAGGACGGTGGGCCGGCCGCGCAGCGACGGGTCGGCGGAGAGCGGGAGCAGCGACTCGGGGCCGCCGCTGACGACGGCCGTGCCGGAGACCGGCTTCGCGGTGACGGGGCCCGGCCGGGGGGCGCCGACGGGCTCGTAGATCTCGACGGCCTGTTGGCGCGGGTAGAGGCCCTGGATCTGTACGGGCGTCTCGGCGGGGATGCGGCCGCCGGTCAGCAGGGGGCCGAAGGCGGCGACCCGGCGGTAGCCGGAGGCTTCCAGGGTGCGTGTCACGGTCTGCGGCGGGACGTAGCCGATCTGGTCGGGGTCGAGGTCGTTGCGGACGACCACGTCGTACAGCCCCGCTCGCCCCAAGTAGTCGCGCAGGCCCGGCACTTCGGTTCCCGTCATCAGCGCCTGCTCCACGGCGTCCATCGCGCGGCGCGAGCCGGGGGTGCCGAACGGCACGTAGTCGCGCTGCGCCCAGCGGGACTCGGCGAGGACGTCGAGAGGCTGGTCGATGGGGGAGCCCCAGGTGTAGATGCCGTGCGCGGTGGCCGGTACGACGAGGGCGCGGCTGTCGGGGGAGTGCTTCTTCAGCCAGCCGGCCGCGTCGGACCAGTGCGTGGGCAGCTTGTCGAAGGAGCCCGGCTGGAGCACGGTGCCGTTGAGATACGGCCAGGCCAGCCCCGGCAGGAGCAGCAGCGCGGCCAGCGCGGGGGCGAGGCGGCGGCCGGGGACGGGGCGGGCGCCGCGCCGTTCGGCGGCGACGGCCGTCAGGTGCGCGAGGCCGAGGGCCAGCGCGAGGGCCAGGCCGGGCTGGAACTTGTAGATGTTGCGGAACGGGCGCAGCCAGCCGTCCAGCCACCCCTGGATGGTCGCGTGGAAGGGCGCGCCGTACGCGCCGCCGTACCCGGCCAGCGCGATGAGCACCACGCCCAGCACGGTCAGCAGCAGCCAGCGCCGCTCGGGCAGGTCGCGCCGGGCCAGCCCCGCCAGGCCGAGGGCGGCGGCGAGTCCGGAGCCGATGATCGCGACGAGGGCGGTGGCGGCGGCCCAGCCGCCGGGCAGCCAGGGCTCGCCGAAGTTGAGGTAGGCCACCCAGTTGCCCGCGCCGCGCAGCAGCTCGGTCGCGGACATGGTGGCGGTGGTGGTGTCCGCCTGCTCGATGTACGGCATGAAGTTGTCGCCGTAGTGGCCGAGCAGCAGCAGCGGCACGCTCCACCAGGCGGTGGCGAGGACCACGCCGGGGATCCACCACGCGAGCAGCGCGCGCTGCCGCCCTCCGCGCGGCCGGGAGAGCAGATACAGCGCCACGGGCAGCAGCGAGGCGAGCGTGGAAGCGGCGTTGACGCCGCCCATGAACGGGATCAGCAGCGCGGACCGGGCCGCGGCCACCCGCGCGCTCGACGTCCGCGAGGTCAGCGGCAGCAGCACCCACGGCAGCAGCGCGCCGGGCAGCGCCGCGGCGGCGGTGGACCCGACGACGATGGTGAACGTCGGCCACAGCGCGTACCCGACCGCGCCGAGCAGCCGGGTCGCGGACGAGCCGACGCGCAGCCGCTCGGCGAGGCGCAGCGCGCCCCAGAACGCGGCGGCGACGACGAGGGACATCCACAGCCGCTCCGCGAACCAGACCGGCAGCCGCACGAGATGGGCGAGCGCGTAGTAGGGCAGGGTCGGGAAGGCGTAGCCGATGTACTGGTCCGCGATGCCGCCGAAGCCGGCCCGGTCCTGCCAGAGCGTCCCCAGGTCGTGCAGGAAACCGAAGGGGTCGGCGGCCACGCCCAGCTTCGTCTCGAAGGTCATCCGCCCCGGCGCCCGCACCAGGAACGCGACGAGCGCGAGGGCCCAGAACCCCAGTAGCCACCGCCGGCCGCGCGGCGGCTCCGGCCCGTCGCCCGCGCGCCGGGCGGCGCGGTCCGGGCCCGGACCCGCGGGGGAGGGGACGAGCGTCGCCTCAGCCACGTCCATCACCCCGCCGCGGTTTCCGTGGCAGGGGCAGCAGACCGCGAACCGTCATAGGGGGACCGCCTCAGTATCAGCAGCAGATTCCAGGTGGCGACCTCCCGCAGCCCCGGCACGCGGGTGACCGCCCGCGCCAGGAACGGCGCGTAGCGGGAGCGGGCCGTGACCACGGTGACGCCGGGGAGGGCGCGCACATGGCGGAGGGTGGGGCCGATGTGGAGGGGGAAGAGGTTCTCGCCCACGGTGTGCTTGGCGGGGCGGCCGGTGCGCCGCCGGTAGCGGGCGCGGGCGCGGTCCGCGCCGAGGTAGTGCCACGGGCTCGTCTCGTGACCGCCCCAGGGGGACAGCCAGTTGGTGAACGCGATGTAGATCAGCCCGCCGGGCCGGGTCACGCGGATCATCTCGCTGAGGAAGGTGCGCGGGTCCGCGACGTGCTCCAGGACGTTGGAGGAGAAGCAGATGTCGGCCGTGCCGTCGGCGAGCGGCAGCAGATAGCCGTCGGCGAGCACCGCCCCGGCGGGTGGCGGGCCGTGCGCCGTCAGCTCCCGTACGTCCGGTTCGAAGAGGTAGCCGCGGGCGCCACGGCGCCGGAACTCGGCGGTGAAGTGCCCGCTGCCGCCGCCCACGTCCACCACGAGGCGGTCGCGCAGCGGCTCGTACCGCTCGATCTGCCCGGCGGCGTCGCGCGCGAGGAGCGCGTAGCACCGGCCGGGGTCGGACTGCTCGCGCCGGAAGGCGCGGAAGAGGGCGACGGACCGGGCGATCGAGGGGTCCCGCACCGCGGCTCACCGCCCGTACGGGGCCGGCTCGGCCTCCGTCGCCGGGTACGTCTCCGCGGCCGGGTACGACTCCGTCGCCGGGTGTGACTCCGTGGCGGGGTGTGACTCCGCCGCCAGTCGCGTTTCCGTGGCCGGGTGCGGCTCCGACGCCGGGCGTGCTTCTGCCGCCTGGCACGCTTCCGCCGCCACGGCCCGGAAGCCGCGGACCGTGCCGCTCCAGTGGAAGCGCTCGGCGCGCAGC
>NZ_JBHVHQ010000643.1:0-4991 GCF_042800135.1 Streptomyces sp. NPDC057654
GAACAGAACTTCGGACCGCACATGGAGCAGAAATGCGCGGTCTTCGCCGGCTCGGCCGGAAGCGTCTGGTCGTGGAACTCGCGGGCGGTGACCGGGTCGAGGGCCAGGTTGAACTGGTCCTCCCAGCGGAACTCGAAGCGCGCGTCGGAGAGCGCGTCGTCCCATTCCTGGGCGCCCGGGTGCCCCTTGGCCAGGTCCGCCGCATGGGCGGCGATCTTGTACGTGATCACGCCCGTCTTCACGTCGTCCCGGTCCGGGAGGCCGAGGTGCTCCTTGGGCGTGACGTAGCAGAGCATCGCCGTGCCCCACCAGGCGATCATCGCCGCGCCGATGCCCGAGGTGATGTGGTCGTAGGCGGGGGCGACGTCCGTGGTCAGCGGGCCGAGCGTGTAGAACGGGGCCTCTTCGCAGATCTCCTGCTGGAGGTCGATGTTCTCCTTGATCTTGTGCATCGGGACGTGCCCCGGGCCCTCGATCATGGTCTGCACGCCGTGCCGCTTGGCGATGGAGTTCAGCTCGCCGAGCGTGCGCAACTCCGCGAACTGCGCCTCGTCGTTGGCGTCCGCGATGCAGCCGGGGCGCAGCCCGTCCCCGAGCGAGTACGTGACGTCGTACGAGGCCAGGATCGCGCTGAGTTCCTCGAAGTTCTCGTACAGGAACGACTCCTTGTGGTGCGCCAGGCACCACGCGGCCATGATCGAGCCGCCGCGCGAGACGATGCCGGTCTTGCGGCGCGCGGTCAGCGGCACATAGCGCAGCAGCACGCCCGCGTGGACGGTCATGTAGTCCACGCCCTGCTCGGCCTGTTCGATGACCGTGTCCTTGTAGATCTCCCAGGTCAGCTCCTCGGCCTTGCCGTCGACCTTCTCCAGCGCCTGGTAGAGCGGCACGGTGCCGATCGGCACGGGGGAGTTGCGCAGCACCCACTCGCGCGTGGTGTGGATGTTGCGGCCGGTGGAGAGGTCCATGACCGTGTCGGCGCCCCAGCGGGTCGCCCAGGTCATCTTCTCCACCTCCTCCTCGATGGAGGAGGTGACGGCGGAGTTGCCGATGTTGGCGTTGACCTTGACCAGGAACTTCTTGCCGATGATCATCGGCTCGATCTCCGGGTGGTTCACGTTGGCCGGCAGCACGGCCCGGCCCGCCGCGATCTCCTCCCGTACGGTCTCGGGGTCGACGTTCTCGCGGATCGCGACGTACTCCATCTCCGCCGTGATCTCGCCGCGCCGGGCGTACGCGAGCTGGGTGACGGCCTGCCCGCCGTGGCCCCGGCGGGGCTGGCGCGGGCGGCCGGGGAAGACCGCGTCGAGGTTCTTGAGGCCGCCGCGCGGGGTGGTGTGCTTGAGGCCGTCGTCCTCCGGGCGCAGCGGGCGCCCGGCGTACTCCTCGGTGTCGCCGCGGCCGATGATCCAGTTCTCCCGGAGCGGCGCGAGGCCGCGCCGGACGTCCGTCTCGACGGCCGGATCGGTGTACGGGCCGGACGTGTCGTACAGCCGCACGTCCCGGCCGTTGGTGAGGTGCACCCGGCGCACCGGAACCCGCAGGTCCGGGCGTGATCCGGTCACGTGGTCCTTGTGCCAGCCGAGCTCGGCGGAGCCGCCGCTCCCCGCGGAGCCGCTGGTTTCAGGCGTGCGTGCATCCTGCTGCGAGGTCATAAGACCCAACTCCCTACGCCGGCATTACCCGGTAACAGGTTCGGCGGTCGACGCAGCGGCTTCCGTACGTCCCGTACGGAGATCAGCGCCCTCTCAGCCCGGTGCTCCGAGCTCCCGCGATTGCAAAGGTGCCACTACGCTAACGGTTCGCCGCCCCCGGCGGCCAGGGGGCCTTGCGATGATCGGGCGGTGACTCGCACCCAGCCCGATCCCCCCGCGCATCCGCATAACCCTGTGCCTCAACAGCCTCATGCTCATGCGCAGGGCCACGGGCACTCGCACAGCCACGGACCGGCCGCCCCCGTCTCCGGCCGGCTGCGCAAGGTCATCGCCGCCGTGCTCATCCCGTTCGCCGTCGCCGTCGTGGCCGGGCTCGTGGTGCTGTGGCCCGGCGGTACCCCGCCGCACCAGCACAGCGGGCTGGGGTTCGACCAGCAGACGGAATCGGGGCGCCTGGTGAAGATCGAGGAGGTGAGCTGCGCGGATGTGGGGGCGCAGGCGCAGGCGCCGCCCGGCGGCGGAAGCGGACAGCCGCCTCCGGGAACCACGGGCAGCGGGACCACCCCCGGTAAGAAGAGCGAGACGTGTGAGAAGGCCACCCTCGAAGTCACCTCCGGCAAGGACAAGGGCCGTCCCTTCACCGAGATCGTCCAGCCCAGCGCCTCGCGTCGCTACGCGGTCGGCCAGGAGGTCGTCCTCGCGTACGCGCCCAAAGCCCCGAAGAACCTCCAGTACTCCGTCACCGACGTGGACCGCACCCTGCCGATGGCGCTGCTCGGCGCCGTCTTCGCGCTCGCCGTCGTGGCCGTCGGCCGGCTGCGCGGCCTCTTCGCGCTCGTGGCGCTGGCCATCAGCTTCGGCGTGCTGACGCTGTTCATCCTGCCCGCGATCCTGCAAGGGTCGAACCCGCTGGTCGTCGCGGTGGTCGGCGGCAGCGCGATCATGCTGATCGCGCTCTACATGTGCCACGGTCTGACGGCCCGTACGTCCGTGGCGGTGCTCGGCACCCTGCTGTCCCTGATGGTCATCGGCCTGCTCGGCTCGGTCTTCATCGACTGGGCGCAGCTGACGGGCGACACCGACGACCAGACGGGGCTGGTGCACGGCCTCTATCCGCACATCGAGATCCGCGGGCTGCTGCTGGCCGGGGTCATCATCGGCTCGCTGGGCGTGCTCGACGATGTGACGGTCACGCAGACGTCCGCGGTGTGGGAGCTGAAGGAGGCCGATCCGACGGCGAGTTGGCGCAAGCTGTACGGGGCCGGGATGCGCATCGGGCGGGACCACATCGCGTCCGTCGTCAACACGCTCGTACTGGCGTACGCGGGTGCCTCGCTGCCGTTGCTGCTGCTGTTCTCGATCGCGGACAGCGGGGTGGGAACGGTCGCGACCAGCGAGATCGTCTCGGAGGAGATCGTACGGACCCTGGTGGGCTCCATCGGTCTGGTCGCCTCGGTTCCGGTGACCACGGCGCTCGCGGCCCTCGTTGTCAGTGCCGACCGGCACAATACGAGTGCTGGGGTGAAGGCCGGGGCGAGGACCGGGGGGCGGTCCGCGACGCGGGGCGGCAGGCGCCGCCGCGCCAAGTGATCGGGGGGGCTGCCGGTGATCGGCGAGCAGGGCAGGGTGACGGGGACGGTCGGGCCGGGGCTGGTCGGCGAGGTGATGGTGCGGGTGCGCGGCGGCTCCGAGGCCTTCCTCGCGTACGCGGTGGAGCCGGGCGAGCGGCTGGAGCGGGGCACGGTGGTGCTGGTCGTGGAGTATCAACCGCCGCGCACGGTCTACGTCATGGCCGCTTATGGGTGATGTATCAAAAGCGCACCAAGGATGCGGATGTGCCTGCGCCGTGGTGCTGGGCGGGAGCAGACTTTTTTGATCACGGGTCCCTTCCGGGGCCCGGCAAAGGGGGCGTGAACGCATGCTGATCGGCATCGTGGCGGGGATCGTCGTCGTCGCAGTCGTCGTCCTGATCGGTCTCTTCAAACTCATGTGGCGGGTCGCCGAGCCGAACGAGGCGCTCGTCATCTCCGGCTCCAAGCACCGCACGGAGGGCCTTGAGGAGGGCATGGGGTTCCGGATCGTCACCGGGCGCGGGACGCTGGTGATGCCCGGGGTCCAGGTGGTGCGGAAGCTGTCGCTCGACCTCAACGAGGCCGAGCTGAATGTGGATTGCGTGACCCAGCAGGGCATTCCGCTGCGGGTGCACGGCGTGGTGATCTTCAAGGTGGGCGACGACTTCGTGTCGATCGCCAACGCGGCGCGCCGCTTCCTGGACCAGCAGAAGTTCATGGGCGAGCGGGTGCACAACGTCTTCGCCGGCCATCTGCGGTCGATCGTCGGCGGGTTGACGGTCGAGAACATGATCCGGGACCGGGAGCGGCTGACGGGCGAGACGCGGGCCGCGTCGGGCACCGAGATGGAGAAGCTCGGTCTGATCATCGACTCGTTGCAGATCCACGAGATCCAGGACCCGACCGGGTACATCAAGAACCTCTCCGCGCCGCACGCGGCGGCCGTGCACCGGGACGCGCGGATCGCCCAGGCCGAGGCGGACCGGCTGGCCACGGAGGCCGAGCAGCAGGCGTCGGCCCGGATGGCGGAGGCGACCCGGGACAGCGAGATCCTCCAGGCCGGTTATCAGGCGGAGCGGGACAGCGCGGCGGCCAAGGCCCGGCAGGCGGGCCCGCTGGCCGAGGCTGCGGCCCAGCAGGAGGTCGTGGTCCAGGAGACGCGGGTGGCGGAGCTGGAGGCGCAGCGCCGGGAGCAGATGCTCCAGGCGGATGTGCGCAAGCCGGCGGACGCCTCCGCGTACGAGAAGCGGACGCTGGCCGAGGCGGAGCGGGACGCCCGGATCTCGGGTGCGGAGGCGAAGGCGCGGGAGACGGAGCTGGCGGCGGTGGCCGAGGCGAACCGCGTGCAGACGGCGGCGGTCGCGGAGGCCGAGGCCACCAAGGCGCGCGGCTCCGCCTCGGCGGCGGCGACGCGGGCGACCGGTGAGGCCGAGGCCGCGGCGGCGCAGGCCAAGGGGCTTGCGGCGGCCGAGTCGGCGCGGGCGCGGGGCCTGGCCGAGGCGGAGGCCATCAAGGCGAGGGCGGCCGCCCTCGCGGAGAACCAGGAGGCGGTCGTCGCGCAGCAACTCGCCGAGAAGTGGCCCGAGATCGTCCAGGCGGGCGCCGGGGCGTTCGGGAGCGTCGATCACATGGTGCTGCTCAACGGGGCGGACGGGATGTCCGACATGTTCGCGAAGGCGCTCACCATGGGCGGTACGGGCCTGGGGCTGGCCCGTCAGCTGCTCGCGTCGATGGGCTCGGCGCAGGGGGGCGCCGAGGGTGCGAG
>NZ_JBHVHQ010000644.1:0-4977 GCF_042800135.1 Streptomyces sp. NPDC057654
GATCATAACCGAGGAAATCGGCCGGGCCGGGGCGCTCGGACCGCCCGGCGGCGTCGGCCAGATGATCGGCGGCCCGATCCTCCTCGAATTCGGCACCGAGGAACAACGACACCGCTGGGTGCCCGCGCTGGCCGCCGGAGCGGAATCCTGGTGCCAGCTGTTCAGCGAGCCCGGCGCCGGCTCCGACCTCGCCGCCCTCCAGCTACGCGCAGAACGGGACGGCGACCGGTGGCTGCTCAACGGCCAGAAGCTCTGGTCCCGGGAAGCCGAGGCCGCCGAGCGCGGCCTGGTCCTCGCCCGGACCGATTCCTCCGTGCCGAAGCGCAAAGGCATCAGCTACTTCGTCGTCGACCTCGACCAGGACGGCGTCGAGGTCCGCCCCATCCGGCAGATGAACGGCCGCGCCACCTTCAACGAGGTCTTCCTCACCGACGTCGTCGTCCCCGCCGAGAACCTCATCGGCGCCCTCGGCCAGGGCTGGCCGGTGGCCCAGGCGTCCCTCATGTACGAGCGCGTGGAGGTCGGCGGCGGCGGAGTGCTCCGGCCCGCCCGCATCGCCTCGCCCGGCCGCCGGGGCGGCATGCTCGACCGCCGGATCAGCGACCTGATCGAGGAGAGCCGCCGCGCCGAGCGCGAGCGGCCCGTCGTCCCCGGAGTCCGCACGCCCGCCGCGATGACCCGCCTCGCCCAGGAGACAGGAAAGGACCGGGACCCGCTCGTACGGCAGCGGATCGCGGCCATGCACGCGGTGGCGGAGACCAACCGCATGCGCATGCAGGAAGCGCGCGCCGCCCGCCGGAAGGGCCGCAAACCCGGGCCCGAGGCGTCGTTGGGAAAAGTCGTCAGTTCCACGCTCGGCCGCGAGGCACGCGACATCAGCCTCTCGCTCCTGGGCGCCGAGGGAATGGTGACGGGCGGCGAAACCACCGCCGGCGGCGCCTTCCAGCAGATGGCGCTCTCCGTGCCGTCGCTGTCCATCGCGGGCGGCACCGATGAAATCCAGCGCAATCTGATCGGCGAACGTCTCCTCGGACTGCCCCGCGAACCCGAAGCGGACCGGGACGCGCCCTTCCACCAACTGCGGGTCGGCACACAGAAAGCCGATACACAGAAAGACGACATACAGGAAGGCGACATACAGGAAGTCGGCGTACAGGAAAAGAAACCGGACGACGACACGGGCGCCTGATCCCTACAGGCAGCCGCACCACCGCGCGACGAAGACGGCCGCAATGCCGCGGCCGGTACGGACGTAATGGCATCGGCGGCACCGGGGGCAGCGTGAACCACCCGAGTTCGTACAGCACAGTGACGGCGGCCGGCGCCCCTCTCACGGCCGGGGAATACCCGTGAACACCGACACCGACATCGACACCGGCGCCGCCGTCGACGGAGAAGGCGGCGAACTGGCCGTCGCCGCCCTGCGGAACGCAGGCGTGGACACCGTCTTCACGCTCTCCGGCGGCCACATCTTCTCCCTCCTGCACGCGGCGCACCAAGCCGGTCTGCGCATCGTCGACGTCCGCCACGAACAGACCGCCGTCTTCGCCGCGGAGGCGTACGCCAAGCTCACCCGCGCCCCCGGCGTCGCTCTGCTCACCGCCGGACCCGGCATCACGAACGGCATCAGCGCCATGGCGGGCGCCTGGTTCAACGGCTCCCCGCTCGTCGTCCTCGGCGGCAGGGCCTCCCAGCGCCGCTGGGGCTCCGGCTCCCTCCAGGAGCTGGACCACGTCCCCATGGTCGCGCCGGTCACCAAGGCCGCCCGTACGGTCACGGCGACCGGCCGCATCGCCGACGAGGTGCGCGACGCGCTCGCCCTGGCGACGAGCCCCCACCGCGGGCCCGTCTTCCTGGACTTCCCCATCGACGTGCTCCACCGCCGGGCCGCCGCGACCATCACCAACGCGCCCAGTGAAAAAGCGAGTCCACTGGACCCCGACGAGGTCGGCAAGGCCGCCGCCCTGCTCGCCGGAGCCGAGCGGCCCGCCCTCGTCGCGGGCGGCGACGTCTGGTGGGGCGGCGCCTGGGACGCGCTGCGCCGCTGCGCCGAGGAACTGCGCGTACCGGTGTTCATGAACGGGCAGGGGCGCGGCTGCCTCCCCGCCGACCACGAACTGGCCTTCGCCCGTACCCGGCGCGCCCTCACAGAGGCCGACGTCGTCGCCGTCGTCGGCACGCCGCTCGACTTCCGCCTGTCCTTCGGGCGGTTCAAGGACGCCCAGGTCGTGCACATCGTCGACGACCCCGCGCAGCGGGCGGCCCACGTGCCGACGGCGGCGGCGCCGGCCGGGGACCTCGCCGCGATCCTCGACGCCATGGCGGCCTGGCGCGGCGAACGCCGCGGCCATGAGGAGTGGATCGAGCGGCTGCGCGAGCGGGAGCGGGCCCTGCGCCGCGCCGAGGAAGCCCAACTGCGCTCCGACAGCGCCCCCATCCACCCCGCGCGAGTGATCGGCGAGGTGCGCGCGCAGCTCGACCGGGACGCGGTCGTCGTCGGCGACGGCGGCGACTTCGTGTCGTACGCGGGCAAGTTCCTGGACTCCCACCGCCCCGGCCACTGGCTCGACCCCGGCCCGTACGGCTGCCTGGGCAATGGCGTCGGCTACGCCGCCGCGGCCCGGCTGTGCCACCCCGGCCGCCAGGTCGCGCTGCTTCTCGGCGACGGCGCGTTCGGCTTCTCCGCGAGCGACGTCGACACTCTCGTACGCCATCGGCTGCCCGTCGCCATGATCGTCGGGAACAACGGCGTCTGGGGACTGGAGAAACACCCCATGCGCGAGCTCTACGGCAGCGACGTCGCCGCCGATCTGCTGCCGGGGTGCCGCTACGACCGGCTTGTCCAGGCGCTCGGCGGCGCGGGGGAGACGGTCGAACACCCGGCGGACATCGCCCCCGCGCTGCGCCGCGCGTTCGCGGCGGGCGTCCCCTATCTCGTGAATGTGCTCACGGATCCCAAGGTGTCCTATCAGCGCTCCTCGAAACTCGGATGACTGCCATGAATCTGACGACTGGCCTTGCCGCGCCCGCGCGGGAGCGGCTGCAATTCGGCGTGCTCCAGTTCTTCTCCTGGCCGGGCCGGAAACACTCCCTGTCCACCGTGTACGAACGGGCGCTGAACCGCATCGACATCATGGAGCGGTCCGGGGCGTACGAGGCCGTATGGCTGGCCGAGCACCATTTCACGACCTACTCCGTCTCGCCGTCGGTGAGCGTCATGGGGACTCTCGTGGCGGCCCGCACCGAGCGGCTGCGGATCGGCACCGCCGTCTCCCTGGCGCCGATGTACCATCCGCTGCGTCTCGCCGAGGAGATCGCGCTGCTCGACGTCATCTCCGGCGGCCGGGTCAACTGGGGCGCGGGGCGCGGCAACGACCCCGGCGAATTCAAGGTGTTCGGGCTGGACCTCGACAGCAGTTACGCGAAGTTCCGCGAGAACGTGGACATCGTGCTGCGGGCCTGGCAGGACGAACGCCTCACCTATCGCGGCGAGTTCCATACGTTCGAGGACGTGGAAGTCCTGCCCAAGCCTCTTCAGCGGCCGCACCCCCCGGTCTGGCTGGCGTCCTCGTCGCCCGACGCCATCGCCTGGTCCGCGGCGGCCGGCCACTCCATCCTCATGGACCCGCACTCCACCCACGCGGACATCGGCGTCAAATACGCCGCCTACCGCGCGGGATTGGCGGATGCCGGGCATTCCGTGGAGGGGCGGATAACCCCCATGGCGCGGTTGATCGCCGTGGCGCCCACGGACGAGGAGGCGCGCGAGATCGCGGTGCGCGGCGCGCAGTGGACCGTGGGATCGATGAGCGATCCCTCCCGGCGCAAATATTCGAAGCGGCTGCGGCCGGGCGCGCCGCCGCCGGACGAAGGGGCGCGCCGCGGCGCGGTGGACCGGTATGTGGACGACGTCATCATTCACGGCAGCCCGGCCCGGGTCGCCGAGCGGATTCAGGCCCTGCAAGAACAGATAGGGCTGCACTACCTGCTCTGCGCCCCGCTCAGTCACAGCTCATTCCTGCTCCTGACGAACGAGGTGATCCCGAAGCTCGTGTGAGGCATAATTTTCCCACCAGGCCGAACAGCGACATCGAATGCCGGACGTCCTCGTGCGACGCGGCAGGCGGCCTTTTCACCCGAGTTCCGTGTCATCACCCGTTGGGGGCTCAGCTTGATCGTCAACCAGTGTCTGCTCGTCGATGGGGACGACACGCTGTGGGAGAACAACATCTATTTCGAGCGTGCCATCGAGGAGTTCATCGACCTCGTGTTCCACGACCGGACGACCCGTGCCGAACTGCGCGGCATGCTCGACGAGATCGAGACGGCGAACTGCAAGGTGCACGGTTACGGCGCCAAGAGTTTCGTCCGGAGCCTGCACGAATGCTATGAGCGCGTGCACGCGCAAGTGGCGTCCGTCGACCACGCCCAGGCCATCTCCGAGCTCGGCGACCGCATCCTCGACCAGGTGCCCGTGCTGATCCCCGGAGTGCGGGAGACCCTCTCGCACCTCCAGCGCCGCCACCGGCTGATCCTGCTGACCAAGGGGGAGTTCGACGAGCAGACCACCAAGGTGGAACGGTCCGGGCTGGCCCCGCTCTTCGAGGACGTCGTCGTGGTCCCGGAGAAGACCGTCGACACGTACACCACGGTGGTGGAGCAGGCCAAGGCCGACGCCGACCGCACCTGGATGATCGGCAACTCCCCGAAGTCGGACATCGTGCCCGCCCTCGCGGCGGGGCTCCGCGCCGTGTACGTACCGCACCCCGACACCTGGGTGCTGGAGCGGCAGACCGTGCCGGAGGCCCCCGACCACCTGCTCCGGCTCGACCGCTTCTCCGAGCTGGCGGAGCACTTCTGATGGACCGCCCGCGCCTGGTCGCCGTAGGAGACGCGCTCGCCGACATCGTCGTCGCGGTACGGCCGGGCGCGTGCGAGGCGCTGGGCGTCGCCCCCGGCACGGCGGTCTTCCGCGAC
>NZ_JBHVHQ010000645.1:0-4966 GCF_042800135.1 Streptomyces sp. NPDC057654
CCGTAGCACGGTGACGGTCCTCAACCGCGGCCGAGCACCGACAGGTTCACGGTGCGCGCCATCACCCGCAGCCCCGCGTCATTGGGGTGCACGGTGTCGCCGCCGTCGTACGCGGGGAGCATGCGGTGCGGGTCGGCGGGGTCCCGTAGCGCCGCGTCGAAGTCGACGACGGTGTCGAACGCGCCACTGGTGCGGATCCAGCGGTTGACGTCCTCGCGCATCCCCTCGGCGCGTGCGTTGAGCTTGCCGTTGGGGGTGATCGTCCCGCCGTGGACGCGCAGGCCGGCGGCGTGCGCGCGCTGCGCCAGCCGGCCCAGCCCGGCGATCAGCTGGTCCGCGGTGAGCGGCGTGCCGGGATGCACCCCGGCGTTGCTGCCGAGGTCGTTGGTGCCTTCGAGGACGATGATGTCGCTGACGCGCGTCTGCCCGAGCGCGTCACGGGCGAACCGGGACTCGGCACTGTTTCCGAGGTTGCGGTTGCCCTGCCCCTGCGTTCCGGCGTCGGTGAGCACCCGGTTGCCACCGATTCCCTTGTTGACGACCGACAGTCGCTGTCCGCCGGGGCGCGCGGCGAGCCGGCGGCCCAGCTCGTCGGTCCAGCGCCGGTTGCTGTCATCGGCGGTCACGCCGCCCTCGGTGATGGAGTCGCCGAACGCCACCACGGTGCCCTTGGCGCGGTGCGCGAGGACGTCCACGCCGTCCAGGAAGAACCACGACGTCGTCTTCTCCCCGAACGCCGAACCGGAGACGTCCCCGGTGTGGTCCCCGGACTTGGTGAGGTAATTGGTCTGCTTGGCCCAGGGATGCCAGGTCGTCGGGCCCGTGGCGGTCGGCAGATAGACGCTGACGACCAGGTCCGTATCGGCCTTCGTGGACAGGGGAACCGGGTCGCTGACGGCCTCGGCCCCGGCCGGGACCGTCGTGGAGCGCTGCCCGCCGAAGCGGACCTCGCGGCTGCTGCCGGGCTCGACGGCCGCGCCCTTCGTCGCGTCCTTCGCCCGCCGGGCGACGGTCACCGCGCCGAGGTCGAGCGGCGAGGTCCCGTACGCGTTCGTCAGCCGCAGCCGCACCGAGCTCCCGCCGGCGGAGAGCCGCTCCACCATGCGGAGCGTACGGTCGGCGAAGCCGGTCGCGGAGTAGCCGGAGATGCCGGGGGGCGTCATGGCGGTGCCCCAGCCGCCGACCCAGTGCTGGGAACGGGCGGGGTGAGCGGCGGTGTTCTCGGCGGCGCCGGCGGGCAGGGCGTGTGCGAGGGCAGCGGCGAGGAGCAGAGTGACAAGGGCGGCCAACGCGCGTACGGGGAAGGCGCGTTGGCGGCGGCCGGAGGCGGTCATGAGCGCCCCCCGTTGGCGACGGAGAGGACCATGGGGTACGCCTCACCCTGATCCGCCAGCGGCCCACGCGTTGTCCCGGAGGCCGGCAGTTCGATCTCGATGCCGGTTGTGGTGCGCGACCAGCGGAGCCGGTGGGAAGGGTGACCGAGCAGCCGGATGCGGTCGCCGTCGCGTACGGGCAGGTCGGCGGGGGCGGTGAGCCGCGGGCCGGGCCGGGTCAGCGTGATGATGTTGAAGTGGCCGTCGTCGCCGAGGGTGTAGCGCAGCGGCCCGTCTTCCGCGCGCCGCCAGGGCCGGGACTCGTAGACGGCCTGCCCGTTGACGTCGAGCCACTCGCCGATGGCGAGCAGCCGCTCGCGCTGCCAGTCGGGGATGGTGCCGTCGGCCCGCGGGCCGATGTTGAGCAGCAGATTGCCGTTCTTGGAGACGATGTCCACGAGCAACTGGACGAGTTTCTCCTTGGACTTGATCCGGTAGGTCGGGTCCATGTACCCCCACGACCGGCTCATGGTCAGACATGCCTCCCAAGGCGCGTCGCGCAGCGCGTACGACGGCTTGTCGCCCTCGATGGCCGGGTAGTCGGCGTGCGAGGCGATGAACCGGTCGTTGACCATCACCTCCTTCGGGCGGGCCCGGTCCTCGGCGTGGTTGTAGTACCGCGCGAGGATCTCGTCGCTGCGCCAGTCCCACCGCTCCGGCCGGAAGATATGCCCCGCGCCGCCCGCGAAGTCATGGCTCCCGTGCCCGTCGCCCCAGAGAATGTCGGGGTCGTAGCGGTGGATGAGCGTCCGCAGATGGACGTGCTCGTACTCCTCGACGTAATCGGTCACCGGCTTGTACCCGGTGTACGGAACCGGCTCGCGCGTGTACGGATTGACCGGCGCGGTGCCCAGCGCCGGGTTGTAGAACTCGCCGAGCGAGTAGTACAGCCCCCGCTTCAGCCCCGTACCCCGAGCGGCCCGGAACAGCTCCCCGACGAGATCGCGGCGCGGCCCGATGAGTGCGGAGTTGCGGTTCGAGGCGGAATTGGGGAAGAGCTGGAAACCGTCGTGGTGCTTGGAGGTCAGCACGAAATACCGCGCCCCGGCTCGCTCGAAGAGCCGAACCCAGGAATGGGCGTCGAACCGCTCGGCGCGAAAGCGGGAAAGGAAGGCGTCGTAGGGGTAATCCTGCCCGTAGGCGGCCCGATGATGCTCGTACACGCCTCCTTTGGCGTAGGCGTTCATGGCATAGAGGTACCACTCGGAACTCCACGCGTCGTCGCCCCAATGCGGAACGGCGTAAGCCCCCCAATGAATGAAGATCCCGAACTTTCCCTGCCGAAACCACCGTGCGACCGGATGCCGGGCCAGCGACTCGGGCGTCGGCTCGTAGCGCTGCCGATGACGCGACCGCTCTGCGGCGAGTGCCGATCCCCTCCCGCCCAACGCGACGGCAGCCCCAGCCCCGACAGCCGAGGCCAGCAGCCCTCTCCGAGGAATCCCATGTCTGTACACAGACGTACCTCTCTCATTGTCGATACCGCTCGGGCCCACTCGTCCAGCACCGCTCCAGCCCATCCAGCCCATCCAGCCCGTCCGGCGCTTGAGGACCGGGGTCCAGGCGAAGCCGGCGTCAACGCGCCAGCGCCCTCCGATACCGCTCCACGGACGGCCCCATCCCGTGCTCCGGATCCGCCCCATAAACCCCGTCGGCATCCTTCTTGCCGAACCCGAGCGGCTGATAAAGCGAGGCGCAAGAACGATGCCGATCAGTCAGCCGCCGCCATCCCCGCCAAGCCTCGTCGTAGGCCCGCACATGCCCGGCCATCCCCCAATTCCGCTCCCTGGCGAACCCCCGCAGCATCACCTCCCACCCATGGTGAATAACCGAGTACAGATAAAACCCGTACCGAGCGGAAACCCGCACGAACTCCCGATCTGCCCGATCCCGCACCGGCAACCCGTCGGCAAGCTCCACGATCTCCCGCCATATACGCGCCGCATGAGCCTTCTCCGCGAGCGCCGGCTCCACCAGCCCGCCCCCGACAAGCGCCTTGTAATGCCCGGCGAGATCCTTGTCGGAACCGCCGAGATACTGATCGCGGGTCCACGTCATATTCGGCACCGGAGTACGCGCGCTGTAGTGACCGCGCAACGTCCCGGCGGCCGAGAGCAGCGCCAGCCGCCGAAAGCGGTGGACCGCGTCGCCCCGCAGCCCGATCCGCCGTGCGTACGCGGCGAACGCCCCGGCCTCGCCCTGCCCGGTGTCCCGGGCCCAGTGGGCCACCACCCACATGTTGAGGTCGCACCACAGCTCGTTCGAGATGTACGGGCCGCGCCACCCGCCGCCGCGGGACCAGGTCCACACCCCCGCCAGCAGCGGATTCGCGGCGAGGTCGGCGAGCCCGCGGGGCCCGGCCCCGGCGGCGTACTCCTCGAAGCCGTTGATGACGCCGTCGCCCACATAGTCCGGGCAGGCCCCCTTGGCCTCGTACTCGCGCGCGCACTCCACCTCGACGATCTGCCGGTGCCGTCCGACGCCCAGGGTCCGGTTGAAGGGGATGGTCCGCCAGAAGTCGCTCGCCGTGTGCTTGATGGAGAACAGCAGCCGCTCGTGGGGCTCGATGCGGTCGGTGACGGCACGGTAATAGGTCGGATCTTCCCGGAACTTGTCGTTGCCGGTCGCCCAGGTCCGGTAGAAGAGCCGCTTCCCGGCCCGTACGCACACCTCCTCGCGGAGCAGGTTGATCAGCAGCTCGTGGCTGGACTGCCCCTCGGTGATGGGGTTGTTGCCGGTGTGGAAGGGGACGTTCTGGAGGTACGTCTCGCCGGTGCGGACCACCAGCCCGTCGATGCCGGGGAAGCGGGCGAAGACCTCGCGGAGCATCAGCCGGTGGATCTCGACGGTCTTCGGCCGGTGCAGGCTGATACGGCCCTTGTCGTCCAGTACGTCATCGCCGTACAGCTCCACCAGCCGCTTCGGCAGCACGATGATGTCGGTGAAGAAGTACGAGCCGATGCCGGCGGCGTGCGCCCGGTTGATGTGCTCCCGCACGCGCCGCGCGTTGTCCTCCACCCAGGCCCGCCCGGCCGACCCGGCGGGGAAGATCCGCTCATCGACGGTCTCGAAGGCGATGGCGGTGTGCGGCGGCCGGAACTCGTTGATGACCTGCCCGTTGTAGTCGTACGAGGCCAGGGTCGCGGGGTCGTTGTAGCGCGAGGCCATCAGCGGTTCGCCGGGGTTGGCCTGCACCATGTCGAACAGAAACGGCAGCCGCCGCCCCCGCCGCCCCTCCGCCGAGGCGGGGGAGCCCCCCAGCGCGAGCAGCGCCCCCGCCCCCGCCGCGGCGGTCAGCACCGTACGTCGTGCAGCGGCTTCGTCCATGCGTCGGCCTCCAGTCATGTCCCCAGCCATGTCCCCAGTCATGTATGTGCGACTGGTTCCCCTACTTGAACCCACCTCGCATAGTGCAGCCGACTCGCTGGTACCGGAAGCCTTCTGACACCACAAACATCGGATCAAAGCGGCAAGAGGCCCCGCAGCAGCGGGTTCACATACACGACCATCGAAAAATGGGATAGCAGGGGAGGACCCGCGTCCCGGCGCACGAACGGGCCCCCGATCGCTGGAACTGAAGACGATCGGGGGCC
>NZ_JBHVHQ010000646.1:0-4963 GCF_042800135.1 Streptomyces sp. NPDC057654
ATCGGAGTCGGGGACCGTGACGTAAGCGTCCTGGGCCGCTGGACGACACCAACCTCGCGGTCGGCGACGGGATTCGAACCCGCGTTGCTCTCTTGAGAGGAGAAGTAACGATCACCTGCGCACCGGGCACCCCTGGTGCTGTTGCCTCCCGAGATCAAGGACGGCCGCGGCGGATTCACTACAAGAAGTAGCCGCGGCCTGCGCACCGGGAGGTGCAAACGTATGAAGTTGTGGTCTCCCGAGATCAAGGTCGGCGATCGTGACGAAAGCGCTCTACCGCTGAGCTACCGCAGCCTTACGGCCGCGACCAGGGTTCGAACCTGGGACCACTCCATTAACAGTGGAAGTAACGATCACCTGCGCACCGGGAGATGCGTGAAGCGATGGCCCAACCCTGACCGACGGTCAGCGAGAAGGCAAAGCAATTTCGGATACCCAGTCGGTCGGGTGGAGCGGGTTGCGAACTCCGGACGATCAACCCCGGTGTTCTGGCGTTCCGGATCTGGCCTTCTGTGCTGGGCGATGCTTGCATGCCTTGAGGCTGTGCTGGCTGAAGAACCAACCGCTGAAATTGTCTTGCAGGGCTGGTCACTTCACCGTGTCCCACCACCAGGCAATGGGTGGGATGTCGACCGGTTGCATGCTGGTGTCGGAGGGCCTGGCCGTCCATTCGAGGGGAACTTCGGGGGCCGTGGCAGGGGGTGGGGTTTTGTGGTCGTTGATGACCGAGTAGCGAGGGACGCTGGCGGACCAGTCGAGGTTGGCCCGGGTGAACTGGCCGATGCAGTCCAGGTGGCGGATGAGGTCGTGGCTGGCGGTGGGGGTGATCTGGTCGCGTAAGGCGAGAAAGAGAGACATGACTCGATCACGGATCGCGACGACTTCGGATACCGCGTCCTGCGGCGAGCAGCCGAGCTTGCCGGCCATCACGGTGACGATGTTGGTGTTGGCCTCGTCGTGAAACTCCTCCTTGGGGTAGGAGATGAGGTCGTTGTCCCAGGCTGTGACGAAGGCTCCGGCGTTGGTGGCGGCTTGGACGGCGGGTTCGTGGAGTTCGGTGTCGGAGATGTGGCAGTCATTGGCGTAGGAGGCCAGGGAGTAGGCGGGATAGCTACCGACGCTGGCCAGGCGCTGAAGGGTGAATGCCTCGATGGTCGGGATGCTCCTGGGCTCGGTGTTGTTGGTGGCCGTCCATAGTTCGCCCACCATCCACCGTTGCAGGTCCTGCACGATCCGATGTATCTGGGTGTGGGTCGCGCCGCAGGCCCGCATCTGATCGGTGATATCGGCGATCAGATGGGCGTAGCGGCTGGAGCCGCCGACGATGCATTCGCTCCCCGCCGACCCGCATAGGACGCGGGCGGCCAGATCGATCATGCCGCTCAGCCCATCCCGGGGACCGGGGCGGGCGCAGGTAGTGCCGACGTCTTCGGCTTCGTGGGCGTCGTCCACTGCGAAAACCCAGTAGCCCCAGAGCAGTACGGGGAGAAGGCGTTCGGGGTCGGCCTGGTGGCATACCCAGGCGTGCAGCAGCGAGGGCCGGGTTCCGGTAATGCCCCACGCACGTGCGACGGGGTTCGGGTAGAGGTCGGAATCGTCGCACCACTGGATGCAGCGGCGTTCCAGTTCGGGGTAGTCGGGATGCTGGGTCTCCCCGTACGGGGAGAAGAACGGCGGGAGTTCAAACCCGTCGAAGAACGAAACCATGGGGATCTCCTCACGGCAGGAACGACTGGAGCGTCGATCCGCCTGGCGCTTTCGGCGAATGTCAGGCCGTCCGCCGAGGCGTTCTTTGTCCGGCGGGAATTCATCCAGAGGAGCACATGGGCAAGCTCGGAGGAGTGGGGTAGGACGTGGCGAGGCGTGAACGGGTTGAACGCTTGCGCGCTTGTGAGAGAGACCGCCCACTGCCCAAAGCTTGGCGCAGGCGACGAGGCCGCCCTCTGCGCGAGCAGACCGCCGGCCGCGCCCCTACGACCTGGCCCAGGGCTACCGCTGGAACAGGGCGACGACATCTATGCGGCCTTGCGACGGTCTCCGACGCCCCGGCCCCTTCGTGCTGCCGCCGCTCGTGGCAACGGCGGTCAGTCCCGCGAGGACGGCGGCAAGGCCTGCGGCCGACAGCGCGCCTTCCCGCGGAGCAGCCAGCAGCCAGCAGGATGTGGCGTTCGAGCCGAGGACCGCGCCGAGGGCCGTGCGGAGCGAGCCGAGGGCCGTGCGGAGCGACTGGGCGAAGGTGTGGATGGTGAGCTTGAGGGGCGTGTGACTGAAGGCGGTAGGTCCCATGTGGTGATCCATTTCTGTGGGGCCGAGCCTGGAACGAGGGGATGCGGAGCTTGACCCGTGAGGCAGCACCGGTGGATCGGGATGGGGATCAGGCGTTGTCGGTGCGGTCGGAGGGCTCGGGCCCGAGCAGGAGTTCTGCGCCGCGGGCCCCACCTGACGTGGGTCGGGTCCGGCGGCGCTGGGGCAGCGGATATTGCGTGTCGGGTGGGGCGGTGGCGGTGCAGACTCGCTTTATGGCGGACATGCGGGGGTTTCGGGACGCGGTCGGGTGCTGGGCGGCGGGTGGTTCTGGGAACGTGGCGGGGGAACTGGTCGGGCGGTTGGGGCTGCGGACGGCGGTGTTGCTGGAGGGGCCGAGTGACCTCGCCGCTGTTGAGACGCTGGCCGCTTGGCGCGGGCGGGATTTGGCCGCCGAGGGGGTGTGCGTGATGTCGATGGGCGGGGCGATGAGCGTCGGCCGCTACACCGGGCTTCTCGGGCCCCCTGGACTCGGCCTGCGGCTGGCCGGGCTGTGCGACGAGGGCGAGCGGCGCTTCTACGATCGGGCTCTGGAACGGGCCGGGGCGCCGCGCCAGGGCTTCTTCGTGTGCGTGGCGGACCTGGAGGACGAACTCGTCCGCGCGCTGGGCCCGGTGAGGGTCGAGGAGATCATCCGGGGCGAGGGCGACGCGCGTGCCTGGCAGACCTTTCAGCGGCAGCCCGCACAGCACGACCGGTCGCGCCATCAGCAGCTCCGGCGCTTCCTCGGAACGAAGAAGGGACGCAAGATCCGCTACGGCCGGCGGCTCGTGGAGGCTCTTGGCCGTGGGGAGACGCCGGCTCCGCTCGATGATCTTCTTGCGAGTCTGTGAACGGGGTATGCGAGCGGTGCTCCTAGACGCGGAGGTCCGGTGGGAGACCCGGGCGGCGGAGTTCCGTGGGGAGATGGCCCGTGTCGTTGAAGAAGAGGACGGAAGCCGGTCGCCTGGGTGCGTAGCGGATGATCGTCAGCGCGGCGTTGGCGTGATTGAGGCCCATCCAGCGCCACTTCGGGGCGTCGAGGGCGGCTCGTACGAACCAGCCGATGAGGAAGGCGTGGGTGACGACGAGTTCGTGGCGCGGCTCGTCGCCGTCCACGGGGCCGGCGAACCGTACGAGAGCCGCCTCGGCCAGATCCGGGCCCCGCTCGCGCTCCGCTGCCGGGATCTGGGCCAGGTGGGCGAGGTAGGCGTCGGCTGAATCCGGCGGGAGTTCTTCCCTTCGGGGCAGGTACGGGGGGTAGTCCCCGGCCAGTTCCGACGGCTGCGGACGCACGCCGTCGAGTTGGTCGCAGATCAGCCGTGCGGTCTGCTCCGCCCTGGGCAGCGGACCGTGATGGACGACCGCCGCGAGCGGGCTGTCGCGGAGCCGCTCGCCGAGCAGTACGGACTGCCGGGCGCCCCTGTCCGTCAGCGCGCTCTCGTCCGGCGTGGCCTCGCCGTGCCGCGCGAGGTAGAGGTAGCGGGTCGTCGTTCCGGTCATGCTCGGCCTTCCGTCAGCGTTCGCGATCTTGCAGATGATCTGATCGACGCTGGTGTGGGTGGCCTGGTTCCGGCGCCGGATGCTGAGCTGCGCCCGACTGCCGGCCGGGCGCGGGTGGGGACGGCGTGTGGTGGCGGGAAAGTTTTTTGTCTGGAATGGGTGATAAACGTATACAAAGATGTCATATGCGAGTACTCTTTTTGATTGGCATATTCGCTCAACTCGTCGGGAGGTGCGATATGTCCACTCATCCGGTACAGGGCTGGTCTGCCCCCGTTCCGCCGTCGCCTCCATCCGGCAAGAAGCCCCACCGCTCATGGCGGCCGCACTGGAGGATCTTCACCTGGGTCATCATCGCGTTCAACGTGCTGATGCTTCTGTGGCTGATCTTGGGCGTGAACGCGGCCAGCGACGAGGGAAAGAACTGCGAGGCGGAGGTCGGCGAACTGCGGGAAGCGTGTGAGATGGGCAATGACGTGGGTACCGCGTTCGGCGCCGGTCTGATCATCGCCATTTGGGTGGCCGGAGTGTTCATCCTCGGTGTCCTCTGGCTGGTCACCAACTCGCAGGTCAAGAGGCACCGCGACTAGTAGGTAGTCATTGCGGCATTCCCGCGCGGCGCTCGGTTCTTGTCGGGGTCGTGCATGGCGGCCTTGTCCGTCCGGGCGTCCGGGGCCGGCGGGCGGACAAGGCCACTCCTGTGGTGCGGGGTGCCGTAGGGGTTTTAGAGGGTTACGGTGCCGTGGGCCTGGGACGGGCTGAGGGTGGGGATGCCCTTGTATGTGGCTTCGAAGCCGTTGAGGAGGGTGTTCACCGGGATGGTCACGCCGGGGGCCGAGTTGCAGGTGGCGTAGCCGTTGCCGTCGGTGTGGGCGGTGCACAGGGTGCTGCCGCGGGTCGTGGTGAAGGTGATGGTGGCGCCGCCGAGCGGGCGGCCGTCCTGCCATGTCAGGCGGGCGTTGAGGCCCATGACCTGGAGCGGTACGAGGTTGAGGCGGGCGGTGCCGGCCGCCGTGCGCGTCTCGTACGGCTGGACGGCTCCGAGGGCGCCGCACGCCTGGAGCCTGGGGTTCCAGACGAGGTCGTTCGGACAGGCGGCGACGCTCGCGGCGCCGTTGGCGCAGTTGACGACCTTGTGGGCGTCGTCGGGGTACGGGAGGCGGGCCGTCCCCTGGGC
>NZ_JBHVHQ010000647.1:0-4962 GCF_042800135.1 Streptomyces sp. NPDC057654
CCCCGGCGTCACAGCCTTTCGATGATCGTCACATTCGCCTGGCCGCCGCCCTCGCACATCGTCTGGAGGCCGTAGCGCCCGCCCGTGCGCTCCAGTTCATGCAGGAGCGTGGTCATGAGACGGACGCCGGTGGCGCCCAGCGGGTGGCCCAGCGCGATGGAGCCGCCGTTGACGTTGACCTTCCCGGGGTCCGCGCCGGTCTCGCGCAGCCAGGCCAGGACGACGGGCGCGAACGCCTCGTTGATCTCGACCAGGTCGATGTCGTCCATCGCCATGCCGGTCTTCTTCAGCGCGTGCGCCGTGGCCGGGATGGGCGCGGACAGCATCCGGATGGGGTCCTCGCCGCGTACGGAGAGGTGGTGGACGCGGGCGCGCGGTGTCAGCCCGTGGTCGCGTACGGCCGCCTCGGAGGCGATGAGCAGGGCGGCGGCGCCGTCCGAGACCTGGGAGGAGACGCCCGCGGTGAGGGTGCCGCCCTCGACGACGGGTTTGAGGGCGGCCATCTTCTCCAGCGAGGTGTCGCGGCGCGGGCCCTCGTCGGCGGCCACGTCCCCGTACGCGACGGTCTCGCGGGCGAAGCGGCCCTCGTCGAGGGCGCGGACGGCGCGCTGGTGGGAGCGGAGTGCGAACTCCTCCATGTCCTGGCGCGATATGCCCCATTTCTCGGCGATCAGTTCGGCTCCGTTGAACTGGTCGACGGGCAGGCCCCCGTACCGTGCCCGCCAGCCCTCCGATCCGGCGAACGGCCCGTCGGTGAGGCCGAGCGGTTCGGCGGCCTTGCGGCTGGCGAAGGCGATGGGGATCTGTGACATGTTCTGGGTGCCGCCCGCGACGACGAGGTCCTGGGTGCCGGAGAGCACGGCCTGGGCGGCGAAGTGGACGGCCTGCTGGGAGGAGCCGCACTGCCGGTCGACGGTGACGCCGGGCACCTCCTCGGGGAGCCCGGCGGCCAGCCAGCTGGTGCGGGCGATGTCGCCGGCCTGCGGGCCGACGGCGTCGAGGCAGCCGAAGACGACGTCCTCGACGGCGGCCGGGTCGACGCCGGAGCGCTGGACGAGGGCCTGGAGCACATGGGCGCCGAGGTCGGCGGGGTGGGCTCCGGCGAGTCCGCCGCGGCGGCGGCCGACGGGGGTGCGTACCGCTTCGACGATGTATGCCTCGGCCATGGCGTGGTCTCTCCCTGGGGTCGGGGGCTGTTCTCAGGAGGTCGGGGGCTGTTCCCGCAGGGCGATGCCGTCCAGGACCATCGACAGGTACTGGCGGGCGATCTCCTCGGGGCTGTGCGTGCCGCCCGGCCGGTACCAGGACGCGGCGACCCAGACGGTGTCGCGGACGAAGCGGTAGGTCAGGCGGATGTCGAGGTCGGCGCGGAAGACCTTGGCGGCGACGCCGCGCTCCAGGGTGCCGAGCCATGCCTGCTCGAATTTCCGCTGCGATGCGGTGAGGTAGCCGAAGCGCGGCTGGGCGGCGAGGTGGCGGGACTCCTTCTGGTAGATGGCGACGGCGGCGCGGTGCCGGTCGATTTCCCGGAAGGACTCGGTGACCAGGGCCTCGATGGTCTGCCGGGGGTCGAGTCCGGCGGCGAGCACGGCGTCGTACCCGGCCCAGAGCTCGTCGAGGAAGGCGGTCAGGATCTCGTCGAGCATCGACTCCTTCGAGTCGAAGTGGTAATAGAGGCTGCCTGCGAGCATTCCGGCCTCGTCGGCGATCCGGCGGACGGTGGTGGCGTTGTAGCCCTGCGCGGCGAAGACCTCGGCGGCGGTCGCGAGCAGTTCCCCGCGCCGCTCGGGCGAGGGGGTCACGGTGGGTTTCTTCTTGCTGTTCGGCACTCCCCCATTCTCGTCCCCCGCTCTCGTCGCTCACGCATGCTGGCTGCTGACCGGCACGCACTCGCCGGTCATGTAGGAGGAGTAGCCGCTGGCCAGGAAGACGATGACGTTGGCGACCTCCCAGGGCTCGGCGTAGCGGCCGAACGCCTCCCGCTCGGTGAGTTCGGCGAGCAGTTCGGGGGTGGTGACCTTCACGAGGTGCGGGTGCATGGCGAGGCTGGGGGCGACCGCGTTGACGCGCACGCCGTAGTCGGCGGCCTCGACGGCGGCGCAGCGGGTGAGCGCCATGACCCCGGCCTTGGCGGCGGCGTAGTGCGCCTGGCCGCGCTGGGCGCGCCAGCCGACGACGGAGGAGTTGTTGACGATGGCGCCGCCGCGGCCGGCGGCCCGCATGCGGCGCAGGGCGGCGCGGGTGCAGCGGAAGGTGGAGTTCAGGGTGGTGTCGAGGATCGTGTCCCACTGGTCGTCGGTCATCTCGACGAGGTCGGCGGTGCCGCCGAGCCCGGCGTTGTTGACGACGATGTCGAGGCGGCCGTGCCGCTCCTCGGCGAGGTCGAGGAGGGCGGCGACCTGTGCTTCGTCGGTGACGTCGCAGGGGATGCCGGCGACGTTGTCCGCGCCGAACTCCTCGGCGAGCGCGGCCGTGGACTCGGCGAGGCGGCGGGCGTGCAGGTCGCCGAGGACGACGCGGGCGCCTTCCTGGAGGAATTTGCGGGCGGTGGCTCCGCCGATGCCGGCTCCGGCGGCGGCGGTGACGACCGCGCCGCGGCCCGCGAGCAGTTGGTGTCCGGGGACGTACGGCACGGGGGCGCGGGATTCCTCGACGCTGCTCATGGCCGTACGTTAACCTACCAAACACTTGTTAGGGAAGGAGTCGCCGATGACCGCCGCCCACGACGAAGCCCACGACGAAACTCATGGCACAGCCCCTGAGGAGACGGTGCGTTACGAGGTGAACGGGCCGGTCGCCACCGTCACCATGAACCGGCCCGCCTACCGCAACGCCCAGAACTCCGCGATGACGTACGCGCTGGACCGCGCCTTCTACCGCGCCGCCGACGACGACACGGTGCGGGTCGTCGTCCTCGCCGGGAGCGGTGACCACTTCAGCGCCGGGCACGACATCGGCACCCCCGAGCGCGACGCCCACCTCCCCTTCGACCGCGAGGCCGGGCTGTGGTGGGACCACTCGGACAAGGCGGGCGCGGAGAGCCGCTTCGCGCGCGAGTCCGAGGTGTATCTGGGCATGTGCCGGCGGTGGCGCGAGCTGCCGAAGCCGGTGATCGCCTCCGTCCAAGGGGCGTGTGTGGCGGGCGGGTTGATGCTGGCGTGGGTGTGCGATCTGATCGTCGCCTCCGAGGACGCGTTCTTCGCGGACCCGGTCGTGCGGATGGGCATCCCCGGCGTCGAGTACTTCGCGCACCCGTGGGTCATGCCGCCGCGCGTCGCGAAGGAGTTCCTGTTCACCGGCGAGCGGATGGGCGCCTGGCGCGCGTACGAGGTGGGCATGGTCAACCGCGTCGTGCCGCGGGACGAACTCGCCGACCGCACGGCCGAACTGGCGGTCCGTATCGCCGACATGCCGCGCATGGGGCTCGCGCTCACCAAGCGCGCCGTCAATCAGGCCGAGGACCTCCAGGGCCTGCACACGGGCCTGGACTCCGTCTTCGGCCTGCACCACCTGGCGCACGCGCACAACGCCGAGACCGCGGCCGACCCGCTGGGCGGCATGGACGTGCGCGCCATGAAGAAGAAGGCGGGCTCCTGATGGATCTCGACTTCGGCGCCGAGGACGACGCGTTCCGGGCCGAGGCCCGGCAGTGGCTCGCCGGGCACGTGCCGGCCGTGCCGCTGCCCTCGCTGGAGACGCGCGAGGGGTTCGCGGCCCACCGGGAGTGGGAGCGGACGCTGCACGCGGACCGCTGGTCGGTGGTCTCATGGCCGCGGGAGTACGGGGGCCGGGCCGCCTCGGTCCTTGAGTGGCTGGTCTTCGAGGAGGAGTACTACGCGGCGGGCGCGCCCGGCCGCGTCAGCCAGAACGGCATCAATCTCCTCGCGCCCACCCTCTTCGAGCACGGCACCGAGGAGCAGCGCGCCCGGGTGCTGCCCGCGATGGCGAGCGGCGAGCGGATCTGGGCGCAGGCGTGGTCCGAGCCGGAGGCGGGGTCCGACCTGGCCTCGCTGCGTTCCACGGCCACGCGGGTGGACGGGGGCTGGCTGCTCGGCGGGCTGAAGACCTGGTCGTCGCGGGCGGCCTTCGCCGATCTCGCCTTCGGCCTGTTCCGCAGCCATCCGGACGCGGACCGGCCGCACCGCGGGCTCACGTATGTGATGTTCCCGCTGGACGCGGAGGGCGTGACGGTGCGGCCCATCGGCCGGCTCGACGGGAAGCCCGCGTTCGCCGAGCTGTCGCTGGAGCGGGTCTTCGTGCCCGACGCGGACGTCATCGGCGAGCCGGGCCAGGGCTGGCGGGTGGCGATGAGCACGGCGGGCAACGAGCGCGGGCTGACGCTGCGCAGCCCGGGGCGGTTCACGGCCGCAGCCGAGCGCCTCGTCGGTCTGTGGCGGGAGAGCGCGGACACGGGCGTGCCGGCGCTGCGGGACCGGGTCGCGGACGCCGTGATCGGGGCCCGCGCGTATCAGCTGTTCACGTACGCCAACGCCTCGCGCATCGCGGCGGGGGGCGCGATCGGGGCCGAGTCGAGTCTGAACAAGGTGTTCTGGTCCGAGCTGGACATCGCCCTGCACGAGTGCGCGCTGGATCTGCTGGGGCCGCTGGGCGAGCTGGCGGACGGGGCCGGGGACGCGCCCGCGCACGGGAGCTGGGCGGACGGTTACACCTTCTCGCTCGCCGGTCCCGTCTACGCGGGGACCAATGAGATCCAGCGGGACATCATCGCCGAGCGGTTGCTGGGCCTGCCGAAGGGACGCCGGTCGTGAGGTTCCTCCTGGACGACGAGCAGACCGAGTTCGGCCGCACCCTGGACCGGATGCTGTCGGCGGCCGGTACGCCGTCGGCGGTACGGGCCTGGGCGGCCGGCGATCACGGGCCGGGCCGGGCGCTGCTCGGCCGGCTCGCCGAGGCGGGGGTGTTCGCGCTGGCGGTGCCCGAGGAGTGGGGCAACACCGGGGG
>NZ_JBHVHQ010000648.1:0-4960 GCF_042800135.1 Streptomyces sp. NPDC057654
CCGTCGCCGGCGACCAGGTAGAGATGATCGTCGCGAAAGTACGCGAACCCGTTGTGGGAAATTTTCTTCTCAGCTTCGGCAGATTGGGTCGGAAGCTTCGAATAAAGCTTGGATGCACCGGTTGCCGGGTCAAGAGAAAGTACTTTCCCGCTTTCGTCCTGGGTAGCCTCCTGGTACACGAGCAAGCGCCCGTCACGCAGAGCCAAAGGCCTGTTCTCCCGTTGGCCCGGAATCCGTACCGACCAGCGCTTCTCCCCTGTCTCCGCGTTGAAAGCGGCGATGGTATCGGCGCGTACGCCGTCGTCGTTTCCCGTCGCCAGAAAAATGCTGCCACCTGCGACGAGCGCCCGACGGCAAGAGTCCAGTTTCATGTGGTTGCAGCCCAGAGCGTAAGGACCGGACGTAAGGGAAATCATCTTCTTGAGATGCCCATGGTCATCGAGGATCACGATGTCCGAGACATCGCTCTCGCCTTCACGACCAATAGTCACCACGGCCGGATCGACAGACAAGATGTTGTGCACCTTGACACCGTCGAGCACCTTCCAGGTCCACCTCTCGATCCACCACGGCCGGATCGACAGACAAGATGTTGTGCACCTTGACACCGTCGAGCACCTTCCAGGTCCACCTCTCGATGCCTGTCCTCGGATCCACTCGCATGAGGAACTGACGCCCGGCCAGGTCGCATTGGACCAAGGACAAGCTCCCACTCCCGGCTGCGACGTCGCCCCGCGGCACGCAGCCGTTGTCCCGGCGCTTGACCGGCTTTCCCTTGTCGGCCGTGAAAGCAACCGTGCGGGTGTTTCCCGACATGGTGACGACTCCATGGGAAACCGAGATGTTCGCATTCTGATAGAGCTGATCGTTGCCATGGGAGTCGGCGAGGTTCTTGTGCCAGAGGCTGCGTCCCTGCGCCAAGTCCACAGCCATCAACTGATCACAGTGGTACTTCTGCTTTCCGTAGACGATCGCTGCGATTCCGCCGTCGGGCCTGGGAGAGGAGCCGCACGCAAATCCAGGGACCGGCACCGACCAACTCGGCTTGCCATCGCCTTCACGGTAGGCCGTGACCGCTCGCGCCGTGCTCTGGATGACATTGCCCTTCGCGAACCAGGTGGTGGCGGTCGCATCCATGCTGCCCTTGTCCGCGTCCGGCACGGGGGTCAGCCATCCAAGCCGGGCGTCGACACGATGCCGCGTCGGCCGCGGTTCGGCCTCGGGGTCCCCGCCCCACAGCAGCCACCCGCCCGTACCGAGTCCCCCGGCGATCAGCAACGCGAGCACGAGGGTGAGGATCGTGCGGCGTCTCCTGCGACGAGCTTGATCCGGCACGGTTTTCAAGGCCGAGGCGGTGAATGGGGAGAGAGGGGGCGGTCCGAAGCCAGGTGGAGCGGTGGGGCGCTGGTCGAAGGGCGGCTCCGGTGGGAGCGCTGCGGACTGGTCCAGTCGGGTGTCCCAGACCTGGGGCGGGCGGTGCGGACCGTCTGACTGCGGCGGCTGCGTCATGGGGAATCGGCTTCCTCTGCAGGTGGCGTGGCGAGCCCCGGACTCAAGCCCCGCGGCGGCGTTTGCGGTCGCGGGTGATGATGGCGGCGCCGGTGATGACGGCGACGATGACGGCGGTGCCGCCGAGGGCGTAGGTGGCCAGGCGTTCCTCGCGCTGTTGCGGGGTTTCGCCGACGGCGAGGGCGGCGGGTTGGGGGGCCTCGACGTTGTGGGCGGGGCCCTGGTTGAGGGTGACGTGGTCGATGGGGTGCGGGTCCTCGTTGAGGGCGCGTACGGGGTCGACCACGCCCCAGCCGATGTAGCGGTCGTGGGCGTTGACGGCGCGTTCGGCGGTCTGCTCGATCTGGGCGACGACCTGGCGGGGCGTCCAGTTGTAGTGCTTGGCGCGGATGAGGGCGGCGACCCCGGCCACGTACGGGGCGGAGAAGCTGGTGCCGTTGTCGACGCACTGGCCGCCCTTGGGGACGGTGGAGACCATTTCGACGCCGGGGGCGGCCACGCCGACGAAGTCGCCGGACTGGGAGAAGGCGGCGCGTTCGTTGTTGCGGTCGGAGGCGCCGACGGCGAGTACGCCCTCGTACGCGGCCGGGTAGGTCTGCTTCACCTTGCCGTCGATGCCGTCGTTGCCGGCCGAGGCCACGATGATGACGTTCGCGGAGATGGCTTTCTCCACGGCTTGTTCCAGGGCGCTGTCGGCCTTCAGGGGGGTCGCCGTGTCCTGGGAGATGTTGATGACGTCGGCGCCCGCGGCCACGGCCTTCTCGATGCCGGTGGCCATGGTGGTGGTGTTGCCGGTGCCTTTTTCGTCGTTCTGCCGGATCGGGATGATCGTCGCCTGGGGGGCGATGCCGACGAAGCCGGTGCCCTCGGCCTTGCGGGCCGCGATGATGCCGGCGACCTTGGTGCCGTGGCCGACGACGTCGGTCGTGGCGCCGCCGGGCGGGGCCTCCTTGTTCTTGTCCTTCGGCTTGGGGAGCAGGTCGGCACCGCTCTTGGCGTCGACCGCGTCCTTCAGCTGCGGGTTCTTGATGTCCACGCCGGTGTCGATGACGGCGACGCGTACGGGCTTGCCCTTGTCCTTGCCCGCGAGGAACGTGCCCGTGGTGTCCTTCCAGAGCTGGTCCAGGAGGACGCGCTGGAGCGACCAGGGCGTGCCCTTGATCTGCTTGGCGGGGTAGGTGCACTGGCCGCTGCCGTCGAGCCGGGAGACGGGCGGGAGCGGGGACGCGTGCGCGTGCGCGTGAACACCGACCGGCTCGGCGGCGGCGGCGGTTCCGGCCGCCGTCAGCACGGTCAGCGTCGCCGCTGTCGCGAGGAGGGCGGCGGGCGTCGTCATGTTGGCTGTCCTCATGCCCATCCCCTACGAGCCCTGCGGCTGCTTGGCGCTGTTGGTGTCCAGCCGCGGACCGGTCGGCAGGAACTCCGACCAGTTGGCGGGTACGGGGATGGGGTTGACGTTCTGGTAGCCGAGCCGGGTCTGGGCCTGGTTGGCCGCCGGCTGCTCGGGGGCCGCGGACTCGCCGCCCTCCTCGGCCTCCCCTGAACCTGAATCCGCCGCTTGACCGTCCTTCTTGGCGTCGTCGTCGTTGCCGATCTTCGACTTGCCGGAGCCGCTGTCGTTGTTGGACTGGACGGCGTAGCGCAGGCCGGTGTCGGTGACGAGGAAGACCGAGCCGCTCTTGGTCTGACGCCCCGTCACCTGGCGGTAGAGGACGCCGGCGCCCGGAGTGACGTACGCGCTGGTGGCGCCGTCGGGGAGGGCGGCCGGGTAGTCGGTGCCGGCCCAGGCGGCGAGCTGCGGGGTGCCGTTGGCGTCGACGCCGTCGAAGATGCTGCACACGGTGTTCTTGGCGCCGCTGCCCGCGGCCGTGTCGACGGAGTTCGCCTTGTCGGGGATCGCGGCGGGCCAGTGGTACTGGCCGTAGTACTCGTCGGTGTCCGGCGTGAAGTCCGCGGCGCCCACCCGCTCCGCCGTGCCCGCCTGCCCCAGCTTGCTGAGGTCGCGGCTGCTCAGCAGCAGGTTGGCGACGAAGTCGGAGACGCGCTGGACCTTGCCCTGGAGCACGACGTACTTCTGGGTGCCGGTGCCCGTGGGCGCCTCCAGGACCATGCCCACGTGGTTGGCCTTGGCGTCGAGGGTGGGCACGCCGGCGGGGGCGTTGATCTGGCCGGGGACCTTGGGGAATTCGATGGGCGCGCCGTCGTGGAAGGTGGCCAGCCAGTCCTTGGTGACGGGCTGCGGCTTGGTGCCGTCCCGGAAGATCGAGCGGAGCAGCAGGTTGTAGTCGGCGGGCTGCATGGCCTTCCAGCCGGGACCGCCGAGGAGGTACTTGGTGCCGCTCGGGTCGACCAGGTAGCGGGCGTGGTCCTGCCCCTCCACGTACAGCGCCTGACTGCCGTGCAGGCGGCGGGAGTTGAGCTGCTTCGCCTTGGGGTCGCGGTCCGCGAAGAGGAAGACGGCCTTCTGGGTGGTCTTCCCGTTGCCGCCGGGCTGTTCACAGACCGCCCACTGCTTCTTCTTGCCCGCCTCGTCGGCGCTGGGCATGCGGTCCGGCGCGTACGGGATGCCGAGCGTGGGGCCGCGGGAGATCTTTCCGCTGTCGAGCTCGGACTCCTTCACCTTGATCACACTGGATTTGTCGGGGGTGAGGAGGAGCTTGGCGGAGGCGAGGTTGAGGACGGGGTGGAGCTGCTTCTTCTTGTCCGTCTTCAGTACGACATAGCGGGTCGTCGAGTCGCTGCCGACGATCACATGCGCCGCGACGTCGTCCCAGCCCTTGGGGGCCGTGGGTTTGAACATGCCCCAGGCGCCGAAACCGGCGAGGATCAGCGCTCCCACGACAACGCTCGGCAGGACCGTGCGCAGCGGGCGCGGCGCTCCTTCCTCGGTGCCGGTGGGCGAGGGTTGCAGAAATGCGGCGACTGTCCGCTTCTTCGCAAAGGTGTAGGCATTGAGCTCGTCCCGCCGTGATGCCATGTCTAGCCGTTTCTCCCCGTTGTTCGGCCTCGGTTGACGGGTGCCGCCCTCGGTCCCCCTGTCATACGGACCCTCTACTATGCCCGTAGACGAATGACGCATGGTGCCGGGGGACCGTCTCGATACGGACAGCGACCGCTCCAGGCTGGTGCGTTTCGGACATTGAGGGGGCATTGGCGGGGATGACTGCCGGGACGCGCGTACGGACTTCGCGGAATACGGGGAGCGCGGGAGGCTCTCCTGGGCGGCGGCGGCCGGGCCGCCGCAGCTCGTCGCGGACGACCGCTCCGGCCGCTTCCGCGCCGGGCGCCTCGACGGGCGCGGTGGTCCCGCGGGCCTCCTCGCGGCCCGGCAGCATGGGGCCGCTGCGGCTCCAGCAGCTCGTGCTGATCGAGGTGGCGGCCGCGGTCGTCCTCGTGGGCTGGGCCATCGACAAGATGGCGCTGATCCCGGCCTCGGTGGTGGCCGTGGTGC
>NZ_JBHVHQ010000649.1:0-4959 GCF_042800135.1 Streptomyces sp. NPDC057654
CACCGGGTCCGTCGACTACCGGAACAAGGTCGGCTACGGCGTGGTGCACGGCACCGGCCGCGACAAGGCCGGCGACGGGCTGATCCAGTGGACGCCCTCCTCGGTGCGCGTCCACCCGATGAAGGACGCTCCGGCGCAAGCGCCCGCGTCGCCGCCCCGCTCGGGCTGGTACGGCCGTCCGCTGCTGACGTCCGGCAGCACGCTGGACACCTCCCTGTCCATCGCGCTCGGTCTCGGCGGCGACCGGCCGGACAACGCCCAACTGCTGCCGCAGAACGGCGCCGCCTGGCAGGGCCGGGAGCGGCTGGACGGGCGCCGGGTGGACGTCATGACCGGGCCGTCCTCCCCCGGCCACGCCGGTACGGCGGGCACCGTGCGCTACTGGATCGGCTCCGACGGCACCATGTACCGGGTCCGCGTCGGCGTGGGTTCGCAGCCGGAGCCGGTGGTCATCGACTTCGACACCCACAAGTACGTTCCGGTCGAGCCGGTCCCCGGAACCGCTCCGGCCCGTTAGCCACCGCTCAAGAAGTCCGCACCAGCGCGTTCGCGGCGAGCAGGGACGCCGCGGGCAGCCGGATGTCCTCCGTCTTCGGCAGCTCCGGTACGGACGGGACGGCGGTGGCGCCCGCGGTGGCGGCGGCGGGGAACTGCGGCTGCGCGGGAGCCGCCGCGACCTCGGTGAACGGGATGCCGCCGGGCGCCTTCGGCGCCGTCCACGTACCGGCCGGGGAGGACTGACCGCCCTGAAGCGGGCAGGCCGCGGTCGTCGCGAGCCGGGCGGGCACGGTCGTACGCAGCTCGTTGCCCCGCAGGCAGTTGCCCCGGCCGCGGGTGGCGGTGGGGAACGTCCAGCCGACGTCGACGGCGTTGCCGGTGAACGTGTTGTCCACGATCTGGTTGCCGACCGGGGGCAGGTCGGCGGTCGCGGTGATCATCAGTCCGGCGTTGCGGTGGCCGGTGACGCGATTGCGGACGAAGCGGTTGTCGCTGCCTCCGTCGACGCCGATGCCGATGCCCCACCCGCCGTCGGCCTGCTCCGGGGTGTCCGTCCGCTGGTTGGCGGCGATCAGGTTGCCCGCGATGACGGAGCCCTTCTGCGGGAGCAGTTTCTCCTGGTGGTCGGAGTCGGTGGTGAGTCCGACCCGGTTGCCGGCGAAGCGGTTGCCGACCACGTACATGTCCTCGCTGGCGTTGGTGCCTTCGTAGCCGACCGCGTTGAGTTCGGCGACGTTGTCCCGCACCACGATGTTGCAGGGCTTGCACTGGCCGACGTAGATCCCGGAGTCGGCGCCGCCCGACGCGTACGAGTGCTCGATGACGCCGTTCTGGGCGGAGAACGCGTAGATGCCGTACAGCCCGTTGCGGGTCGCGGTCACATGGGAGACCAGGAACGACTTCAGGAAGGCGACGGGCTCGGAGCCGGTGTCGTAGCCGCCGCTCTGCCCCGGCAGCCCGGCGGCGGCCTTCGCCGAACCGGTGACCAGCACCCCGTTCTGCGTGTTGTTCCGCACGGTCAGGTTCTCCACGGCCACGCCGGGCGCCGAGACGACGACGCCGTTCGGCTGCCGCAACCGCCCGTCGATGACGACCTTGTCCCTCGACAGACCGCGGAGGGTGACGCGCTCCGTGTCGACCCGCACCGTCTCGTGGTAGACGCCCGGAGCGACCAGCACCAGGTCACCGGGGCGGGCCAAGGACACCGCGGCCGAGATCGTCGGGGCGTCGGCGGGCACGCGGATCGTCACGTGCGCACCGGCCGGACGCCGGCCCTTGCCCGATCCGCCGTCGCCGTCTCCATGGCCGTCGCCGCTGCCGCAGCCGGCCACCAGTGTCAGCGTGCCCACTACCGCCGCCAACACGCGAAGACTTGATCCAGGCATGATCCCCAGTCTGGCATGGCGCCCAATTCCGCGCCAGAAACGCGGGGTTGACCGTCACGCGTGATTCGGGTGTGGCACTCTGCGCATCATGCGCCGAGCCGACCACCACCCGTCACGCCGTTCGTTCCTCGATGTCACCGGCGCCATGATGGCCACCGGCTTGACCGCCGGCCTGACCGCCGGGTGCGCGTCGGACTCCGCCGGGCCGGACCGGCACGCCGCCGCCCCGGCAACCACGACCACGACCACGACCTCGCCCGAGCCGGTTCCGGCGACGGGCCGTCATCAGGCGGGCATCACACTCCCCCAGCCGGCCCAGCCCCATCTGCTCGCCGTAGTGGCCGACCTCGGCGCCGCCGTGGCTCCGGGCCCGCTGCTCGCCGAACTCGGCGAAGCCATCCGCGCGCTCACGGCGGGGGACGACCCGCGGCTGCTGGGCCTGCCGCCGGGCGACCTCACCGTGACCGTCGGCGTGGGCCCCCGGCTCGTACGCGCCGTCGGCGCCTCACTGCCCGGCGCGGCCGGCCTCCCGCGGTTCTCCCGCGAACGGATCGACTCCCGGGCACGCGGCGGCGACCTGCTGATACAGCTCTGCGCCGGGGACCCGCTGCTGTTACCGGTCGCCGCCTCCGCACTCCTGGCCCAGGCCGGCGACCGCGTCCGCGAACGCTGGCGCCAGTCCGCACGCCGCGGCGCGAACGTGTCCGTCGGCGACGGCCGCACCGCGCCGCGCAACCCGCTCGGCTTCATCGACGGCATCATCGGCCCGCACACCGACGCCGAACAGCGGCGCGACCTGTGGCTGGCGGGACCCCCGGCGGTCGCGGGCGGCACCCTCGCCGTACTGCGGCGCATGGAACTCGACCTGCCGCGGTTCGCCGCCCTGTCCGTGGCCGGGCAGGAAGCGGTCTTCGGGCGGCGCCGGGCCGACGGCGTCCCGCTCTCCGGCGGCGCCGCCGACTCGAGCCCGGAACTCGGGGCCAAGACGCCGGACGGGCGCTATCTCGTCCCCGCCGACGCCCACGCCCGCAGAGCGCACGCCACCGCGGTCGGAGTCGGGCTCATGCTCCGGCGCTCCTACAGCATCGACGAGCCCGCCCCCGGCCTGCTCTTCGCCTGCTTCCAGAACGACCTGCGGACCTTCACCGCCACCCTCACGCACATGGAGACCTCCGACGCGCTGCTGCCCTTCACCACCACGACCGCCAGTGCGACGTTCCTGATCCTCCCCGGCTTCGACCGGCGGCGCCCGCTCGGCTCCCGGCTGTTCGGCTGACCGCCCATCACCCGCGAGCACGGCTCGTACGGCCTGAAGTCCCGTTCTCCTGAGGCTGGACAGTGGTATCCCTGATGATGGGACCACCTGGGGCCCCGGAACGAGCAACACGGGAGTACGTATATGACGGTGGAAGCCGGCGCACGGCAGAGCGAGCGTGTCGCAGGCCGGGTGTGGACAGTGCGCCTGGATCCCTACGGCCGTCTGTCCGCCGGCGCGGTCCGGCTCTCCTGCTCCCGCCCGGCCTGCCCCGAGCAGCGCTTCCCCGACGGCACCGCCGCGGGGCGCAAGGCGGCGATCGGACACGTCAACGCGCATCTGGCCCGCATCCGTGCGGGCGGCGGGCCGCGCGGCGCGGCGTGGTGCGCCTGCCGCGCCGCCGACTGCGCGTGGCACACCCCCGACCCCGAGGCCGGACGCCGCGGCGGGGTGCGGCCGCCGGACGTGGTGCGGTGCGGGGGCCCGATGGTCCTGAGCGTGTGCGCGGACCGTGCCGGACGGCTGTGGCGGATCGCGGAGGTGTGCGCGCGCTGCGCCGCCGCCACCCCCGGCTGCCGTGTCCTGGAGACCGCCGCGCCCCCGGAGCGCACCGCCCCGGCCGGGGCGGACCAGGCGGCGAGAACGCCGAGTGCGGAACCCGCGGGCGTCACGGCGCTGTTCTCCGACTCCGGCCCGCCCTCCCCCTCCTCCCCCGCCGCCGCACCGGCCCCGGTCCCTCGTACCCGCGGCGCCTCGCCGGCCGGCGCCCCCCGGCGGGCGAAACGAACGGGCAAGATCGCGCAGCGGATCGTGCCGCACGACCTCGAACCCGACGTCCTGCGCCGGGAACTCGTCGAACTCGGTGACGCGTTCCGCGCCTACCAGCAGCGCCCCGAGCCCGACCTCGCCCTGCTGGCCACCCTCCACGAGCGCAAGGCCCGCGCGTTCGCGCTGTGGGCCGACGTGAGCGACGACGACTCCCTTCGCCAGGAGGCCGAGCGCGCCGAGCTGGCCGCGGAGACCACCCGCGAGATGCACGGCAACCGCACCGGCAACGTGCCCGACGGCTCGACGGGCGAGGATGGGCCGTTGGTGGAACGGCTGCTGACCCGCAGTCAGGCCGTGCACGCCCGCGCCGTGCTGGAGTACGCCGCCGCCCACGCCCCGGGCCCCGAGGCCGACGTGCGCCTGGCGGTGCTCATGCTCGTCCTGCGGGCCGCACGCACCGGCACGGGGAACGTCACCGGCCAGGATCTGACCGGCTGGCTCCAGGGCGAGGCCGAGCGCGTCCTTGAGCAACTGGTCGACGCCGACTGGCTGCGCCTGCCCGGCGCCGCCGCCGACGTCCTGGCCTCCCGTCCGGAGGACCCCACCGCCGTCACCATCCCCACGCTGCTGCCCGAGCGGCCCCGCCCGTTCACCTTCGGCAAGGTCCATCGCACGAGGCTCTCCGGCTGGGCCCAGAAAGTCGTGGGCGACCGGAAGCTCCGCAAGAAGAAACTGGGCCCCGCCACCCGGCTCCTGGCCCTGTACACCGCGGTCCACACCCTCCCCGACGGCCGCCTCGGACGGCCCGAGGACGGCGGGCTCGGCCTGGACCAGGTCGCCGCGTTCTGCACCCTGGCCCCCGACGAGGTCGGCACGCACGCCGACCTGCTGGTCACCGCCGACTGGCTCGCCGAGGCCGACACCGCCGAGGGGCAGTTGCGCGGACGGCTTTCCGAGCGCGTCCTGCCGCTGTCGGGGCTGCTCTGACCGAGGGTTTCCGTGGAGGGTGCGGGGGCTCGGGGGCGGCCTCTTGAGGCCGCCTCAGTTCGTACG
>NZ_JBHVHQ010000650.1:0-4958 GCF_042800135.1 Streptomyces sp. NPDC057654
GCACGCTGCCGTCGGCCCCGATGAGCGCGACGTCGGTCTTGCTGTTGCCCGCGTCGATGGCGAGCGTTGCCCCTGGCCGGAGCGCCTGAGGTGACTGGGCGTCGGTCAGGCCCACGTGAGGTGCTCCCGGTTGTGCGCGATGAGGTCGTCCGTCAGCTTCTGCGCGTACTCGATCTGGCCGACGAGCGGGTGCGCGAGCAGCGCCTCGAACACCCGGTCCGCGCCGCCCTTGAGGGCCGCCTCCAGCGCCAGGTGCTCGTACCCCGTGACGTTCGCGATCAGCCCCGAGTACAGCGGCTCCAGCGCCGGAACCGGCAGCGGGTGCGTGCCGCGGGCGTCGACGGTCGCCGGGACCTCGATGACCGCGTCGTCGGGGAGGAACGGCAGGGTGCCGTTGTTCAGGGTATTCACGACCTGCACGTCGCCCGTGTCGCGCAGCAGCGAGGAGGTCAGCGCGACGGCCGCCTCCGAGTAGAACGCGCCGCCGCGCTTGCCCAGCAGCGCCGGCTTCTCGTCCAGCGCCGGGTCGCCGTACATCTGGAGGAGCTGCTTCTCCATCTCGGCCACCTCGGCGGCGCGCGACGGCTTGGTCTTCAGCTCCCGTACGACCTCGTCGTGCTGGTAGAAGTAGCGCAGGTAGTACGAGGGGACGACGCCGAGGCGGTCCACCAGGGAGCGCGGCATGTGCAGGTCCGCCGCGATGGCCTCGCCGTGCTCGGCGAGCAGCTTGGGCAGCACGTCCTCGCCGCCGACGCGCACGCCCCGCTCCCACGTGAGGTGGTTGAGTCCCACGTGGTCGAGGGCGACCTCCTCCGGCGTGACGTCGAGCAGCTTCGCGAACTTCCGCTGGAAGCCGATGGCCACGTTGCACAGACCGACGGCCTTGTGGCCGGCCGTCAGCAGCGCGCGGGTGACGATGCCGACCGGGTTGGTGAAGTCGATGATCCACGCGTTCGGGTTGCGGCGGCGCACCCGCTCGGCGATGTCGAGGACCACGGGGACCGTGCGCAGCGCCTTGGCGAGGCCGCCCGCGCCGGTGGTCTCCTGGCCGACGCAGCCGCACTCCAGCGGCCAGGTCTCGTCCTGGTTGCGGGCCGCCTGGCCGCCCACGCGCAGCTGGAGCAGGACGGCGTCGGCGCCGTCCACGCCGGCGTCGACGTCATCGGTCCAGGAGATGCGGCCGGGGTGGCCCTGCTTGGCGAAGATGCGCCGCGCCAGCCCGCCCACCAGCTCCAGCCGGTCGGCGGCCGGGTCGATGAGGACGAGCTCCTCAAGCGGCAGCACGTCGCGCAGCCGCGCGAATCCGTCGATGAGTTCGGGGGTGTAGGTCGAGCCTCCGCCGACCACTGCGAGCTTCACGAAAAATCAGCCCTTTACTCCGGTGAGAGTGACGCCTTCGACGAAGGCCTTTTGTGCGAAGAAGAAAACAATGATGACAGGGGCCATGACCAGGATGGTCGCGGCCATTGTCATGTTCCAGTTGACGCTGTGCGCGCTCTTGAACGATTCGAGCCCGTAACTCAGCGTCCACGCGCCCGGGTTCTGCGCCGCGTAGATCTGCGGGCCGAAGTAGTCGTTCCAGCAGTAGAAGAACTGGAAGAGCGCGACGGCTGCGATGCCGGGCTTGGCCATCGGGACCACGATCTTCAACAGGGTGCGCATATCGCCGCAGCCGTCGACCTTCGCCGACTCGATGTACTCCTTGGGAATCGTCAGCAGGAACTGGCGCAGCAGGAATATGGAGTACGCGTCGCCGAACGCCATCGGGATGATGAGCGGCCACAGCGAGCCGGACAGGTGCAGCTGCTGGGCCCACACCAGGTACATCGGGATCACGATGACCTGCGGCGGCAGCATCATCGTGGAGATCACCAGCATCATCGCGACCCGGCGGCCCCGGAAGCGGAACTTCGCGAGGGCGTACGCCACGGGTATCGACGAGCACACGGTGAAGAGCGTGCCCAGCCCCGCGTACATCAGCGAGTTCTTCCACCAGTCCAGGAAACCGGGGGTGTTGATGACGTCGGCGTAGTTGGACCAGTTCCATTCGTGCGGCCACAGGTCGCCGCTCATCGCCTGGCTGTCGCTCATCACGGATGTCAGGAAGACGAAGACGAACGGCAGCACGAAGAAGAGCGCGGCGGCGATGGCGACCGAGTGCACCGCGATCCAGTGCAGGGCCCGCTTGCGGCGGATCGCGGCAGGCTGGCGCACGGGAGCCTGGCGCGACGGGGCCGGCGCGGGCTGCGGGGCGGTCAGGGTGGTCGTGGTCATGGGATCAGTCCTCCGCCGTCAGCAGGCCGGCGCGCTTGCGCATCAGCAGCGAGGTCACGGCCATGGCGATGACGAAGAGTACGAGCGAGAGCACGCACGCCGCGCCGGTGTTGAAGTTCTGGAAGCCGAGCTGGTAGACGAGCTGCGGCACGGTGAGGGTCGAGTGGTCGGGGTAGCCGGGCTGGATGACCGTGCCGGGGCCGATGGTCACGCCGGATGCGAGCTTCCCGGCGACCAGCGCCTGCGTGTAGTACTGCATGGTCTGCACGACGCCCGTGACCACCGCGAACATCACGATCGGGGTGATCGACGGCCAGGTCACGTAGCGGAACTTGGAGAACGCGCCCGCGCCGTCCAGCTCCGCGGCCTCGTACTGCTCCTTCGGCACGTCCAGCAGCGCGGCCATGAAGATGACCATCAGGTCGCCGATGCCCCACAGCGAGAGCATCACCAGCGAGGGCTTGGCCCAGGCCGCGTCGTTGAACCAGTTCGGGGCGTTGATGCCGATCGCCGAAAGGGCCTCGTTGACCGGGCCCGTACCGGGGTTCAGCAGGAAGACGAAGGCGACGGTCGCGGCGACCGGCGGCGCGAGATAGGGAATGTAGAAGGCGGTCCGGAAGAATCCGACACCGGCCTTGATCTTCGTGATGAGCAGCCCGATGCCGAGGCCGAAGACGACGCGCAGCGCGACCATCACGACGACCAGCCACAGCGTGTTCCACAGCGCCGGGCCGAACAGCGGCATCTGGGTCAGCACGTACTTCCAGTTGCGCAGCCCCACGAAATCCGGGTTCTGGATCTGGTTGTAGTGCATGAACGAGAAATAGACGGTGGCGAGGAGCGGATAGCCGAAGAAGACGGTGAAACCGACCAGCCACGGGGAGAGGAACCCGAGGGTGCGCAGTCGCTCGCGGGTGTGCTTGCGGCGCAGCTCGGGCGCCTTGTCCAGGCGGGCCGGCTTCTTGCGCGCGGGCGGCTGGGTGACAGCTGGGGATATGGCCATGGCGGTACTCCGTCAGTTCTCAGACTGGACGTTGTCGGCGTCGATCTGTTTGTCGAGGTCGCGCAGGCCCTTGTCCAGGTCCGGGACCTTTCCGGCCTCCACGTTGTAGGAGAAGTCCTGGAGCGTGGTGACGTACTGCCCGCCGTTGTTGGAGGGCGGCACGGTCTGGCTGTTCGGGTTCTGCGCGATGTCCAGGAACGTACGGAAGGACGGATCCGCGTCCAGCTTCGGCGACTTCAGCGCCGCGAAGGTGGACGGCACATTGTGAATGGCGTTCGCGAAGGCGACGACCTGATCGGTGTCGGCCGTCAGGAACTTCACCAGTTCCCAGGCCGCGTTCTGGTGCTTGCTGCTGTGCGAGATGCCCGCCACGGTGCCGGTCAGATAGCCGCGCCCGTATTTGTCGGCCTGGTCGTCCGGTACGGGCATGGGGGCGGTGCCCCAGCCGAACTTGGCCTTGTCCTCCTTGAGTTTCAGCCCGCGCCACTCGCCGTCCATGACCATGGCCAGCTTGCCCTTGTTGAAGGCGTTCTGCGAGGACATCTCCTCACCGAAGGTGGTCCGGAAACTTTCCAGGGCGTCGTATCCGCCAAGGGCCTTGATCATGTCCAGCTGAGTGGTGAAGAACTGCTTCGAGCCGGGGTCTTTCGACAGGGCAGCCTTGCCGTTCTTGTCGAAGTACTCGGGGGCCCACTGGGCGAACGGCCGGTCCGGGCTGTTCTGGTAGAGCCGGAAGTCGGGCATATAGCCGAGCTGCTTGTACGAGCCGCCCTTGGCCCGCTCCGTCAGCTTCACCGCGTCCTCTGTGAACTCGGACATGGTGCGCGGCGGCCGGGAGATGCCGGCCTTCTCGAAGGCGTCCTTGTTGTAGTAGAGCCCGAAGGAATCGGCGAGCAGCGGCAGCGCGCACTGCTTTCCCTCGTACTGCGTGTAGTCCAGCAGGGTGCTGGGGAAGACCTTCGACTTCTCCATGCCGGACTTCTTCAGGAACGGGTCCAGATCCACCCACATGCCCGACGAGCAGTACTGCCCCACATTGTTGGTGGTGAACGACGACACGACGTCCGGGGAGTCGTCGCCCCCTGCCCGCAGCGCCTGGTTGATGGTCTCGTCGGTGACGTTGCCCGTCGATTTCACCTTGATATTGGGGTGCTGCTTCTCGAACCGCTTGATCGACGCGTTGATGGCGGCGACCTCGTTCTTGTCCGACCAGCCGTGCCAGAACTTCAGCGTGACGGGCTTGGTCGGGTCGTCCGTGTCACTTCCGGTACTCGGGTTGGCGCAGCCCGCGAGGAGCAGGCCGGCGGTGGCGAGGACCGAGCCGAGGACGGCCGGCGCGCGGCGACTTCGCGTACGCGGCATGGCGGAACTTCCTTTATGGCGGGGGCTGGTGGCGGGGCTGATGACGGGGGAGGGGAACGGTGTGGCGGAACTGCTCGTGCGGCGGGGGGCCGTCGCGGCCGCCACGGGGGCCCGGTGGGGGTCAGGCCGTGTCGAAAACCGTGTTGCGCGCCTCGGCGAGCGCGGTTTGCAGCGCGCCGATGAGAATGGGGGAGCCGTCCACGGCGGTCATCCGCAACTGCGGCTCGGGCAGGGCGATTCCGGTCAGTTCGGCCGCCACCAGCTCGCGCAGCCGCTCGCCGCAGGTCTGCGGCAGCGCCCCGGCCAGGACCACCAGCTC
>NZ_JBHVHQ010000651.1:0-4957 GCF_042800135.1 Streptomyces sp. NPDC057654
GTCCTGTGCGTCACGCAGCGGGTTGACTCCGCTTGCGGATACAGGGGACAAGGTCACGCCTCCGAGGGGGACAGACGCTTGAGTTCGGCCTCGGTCGACTTCAGGAGGTCGATCCAGGCCGCCTCGAACTTGTCGACGCCCTCGTCCTCCAGAAGCTGTACGACATCGTCGTAGGAGATCCCGGCGGCGGCGAGGTCGTCGAGCTGGCTCTGCGCCTCGTCGTACGTGCCGCGCACCGTGTCACCGGTGATCTCGCCGTGGTCGGCGGTCGCCTCCAGGGTGGCCTCCGGCATGGTGTTCACCGTGTTCGGGGCGACCAGGTCGACCACGTACAGGGTGTCCTTGTAGGCCGGATCCTTGACGCCGGTCGAGGCCCACAGCGGACGCTGCCGGTTGGCGCCGGCGGCCTCCAGCGCGGTCCAGCGGTCCGAGGAGAAGACCTCCTCGTACGCCTGGTAGGCGAGGCGGGCGTTGGCCAGGGCGGCCTTGCCCTTGAGCGCCTTGGCGTCGCCGCCGAGGGCGTCCAGGCGCTTGTCGATCTCGGTGTCCACGCGGGACACGAAGAAGGACGCCACCGAGTGGATCTTGGAGATGTCCAGGCCCGCGGCCTTCGCCTTCTCCAGACCGGCCACGTAGGCGTCCATGACCGCGCGGTAGCGCTCCAGCGAGAAGATCAGCGTGACGTTGACGCTGATGCCCAGGCCGATCGTCTCGGTGATCGCCGGGAGGCCCGCCTTGGTGGCCGGGATCTTGATGAGGGTGTTCGGGCGGTCCACCAGCCAGGCGAGCTGCTTGGCCTCGGCGACGGTGGCCCCGGTGTTGTGCGCCAGGCGCGGGTCGACCTCGATGGAGACCCGGCCGTCCTGGCCGTCCGTCGCGTCGAAGACCGGCCGCAGGATGTCGGCGGCGTCGCGGACGTCCGCCGTCGTGATCATGCGGATGGCTTCCTCGACGGTGACCTTGCGGGCCGCGAGGTCGGCGAGCTGTTGCTCGTAACCGTCGCCCGAGGAGATCGCCTTCTGGAAGATCGACGGGTTGGTGGTGACGCCGACGACGTGGCTCTGGTCGATCAGCTCGGCCAGGTTGCCGGACGTGATGCGCTTGCGCGACAGATCGTCCAGCCAGATCGCGACGCCTTCGTCGGAGAGGCGCTTGAGTGCGTCCGTCATGGAAATTGCATCTCCTACTTGTCGTATACGGGCGTCAGCGGCCGGCGGCGGCGAGCGACTCGCGGGCCGCGGCGGTGACCGCCTCGGATGTCAGGCCGAACTCGCGGTAGAGCACCTTGTAGTCGGCGGAGGCGCCGAAGTGCTCCAGCGAGACGATCCGGCCGGCGTCGCCGACGAAGCGGTGCCACGTCAGGCCGACCCCGGCCTCGACCGCGACGCGCGCCTTGACGTCCGGCAGCAGCACGCCGTCGCGGTACGCCTGGTCCTGCTCCTCGAACCACTCGACGGACGGCATCGACACCACGCGGGTGGGAATGCCGTCGGCCTGGAGCGCCTCGCGGGCCTCGACGGCCAGCTGCACCTCGGAGCCGGTGCCGATCAGGATGACCTGCGGACGGCCGCCCTCGGCCTCGAAGAGGGTGTAACCGCCCTTGGCGGCGTCGTCGTTCGCCTCGTACGTCGGCACGTTCTGCCGGGTGAGGGCGAGGCCGTGCGGCGCGGGCTTGGCGTTGTGCCGGCGCATGATCTCGCGCCAGGCGATGGCCGTCTCGTTGGCGTCGGCCGGACGGACCATGTTCAGGCCCGGAATGGCGCGCAGCGCGGCCATGTGCTCGACCGGCTGGTGGGTCGGGCCGTCCTCGCCGAGGCCGATGGAGTCGTGCGTCCACACGTACGTGACCGGCAGGTGCATCAGCGCGGCGAGCCGGACGGCGGGGCGCATGTAGTCGGAGAACACCAGGAAGGTGCCGCCGTAGATGCGGGTGTTGCCGTGCAGCGCGATGCCGTTCATGGTCGAGCCCATGGCGTGCTCGCGGATGCCCCAGTGCACCGTACGGCCGTACGGGCTCGCCTCCGGCAGCGGGTTGCCCGCCGGGAGGAACGAGGACGAGGCGTCGATCGTGGTGTTGTTCGAGCCGGCCAGGTCGGCGGAGCCGCCCCACAGCTCGGGGACCACGCCGCCCAGCGCCTTGAGGACCTCGCCGGACGCCTTGCGGGTCGCGACGGCCTTGCCGGCCGGGAAGGACGGCAGCGCCTTCTCCCAGCCGTCGGGCAGCTCGGCCGCGTCGATCCGGTCGAACTCGGCGGCGCGCTTCGGGTTGGCGGCGCGCCACTCCTCGAACCGCTTGTTCCAGGCGGCGTGCGCGTCGCGGCCGCGGTCGACGACCTCACGGGCGTGGGCGAAGACCTCGTCCTCGACCTGGAAGGTCTGCTCGGGGTCGAAGCCCAGCACCTTCTTGGTCGCGGCGACCTCTTCGTCGCCGAGCGCCGCGCCGTGCGCCGCGCCGGTGTTCTGCGCGTTCGGGGCCGGCCAGGCGATGATCGTGCGGGCGCCGATGATCGAGGGGCGCTCGGTCTCGGCCTGGGCCGCCTTCAGCGCCTTGTAGAGGGCCTTGACGTCGAAGTCGCCGTTGGCGGACTGCTCGACGCGCTGCACGTGCCAGCCGTACGCCTCGTACCGCTTGAGCACGTCCTCGGAGAGGGCCGTCTCGGTGTCGCCCTCGATCGAGATGTGGTTGTCGTCGTAGATCGCGACGATGTTGCCGAGCTTCTGGTGCCCGGCCAGCGAGCTCGCCTCGGCCGAGATGCCCTCTTCGACGTCGCCGTCGGAGACGATCGCCCAGATGGTGTGGTCGAAGGGCGAGGCGCCGGCGGCGGCGTCCGGGTCGAACAGGCCGCGCTCGTAGCGGGCGGCCATCGCCATGCCCACCGCGTTGGCGATGCCCTGTCCCAGCGGGCCGGTGGTGGTCTCCACGCCGCGGGTGTGGCCGTGCTCGGGGTGGCCGGGGGTCTTGCTGCCCCAGGTGCGGAACGACTTGAGGTCGTCCAGCTCCAGGCCGTACCCCGACAGGTACAACTGGATGTAGAGGGTGAGGCTGGTGTGACCCGGAGAGAGGACGAACCGGTCGCGGCCGGTCCAGTCGGCGTCGCTCGGGTCATGCCGCATCAGCTTCTGGAACAGCAGGTACGCGGCGGGCGCGAGGCTCATGGCCGTACCGGGATGGCCGTTGCCGACCTTCTGCACGGAATCCATGGCCAGGACGCGGACGGTATCTACGGCCCGCTGGTCCAGATCGGTCCAGTCGAGGTCTGTGGTGGTCGGCTTGGTGCTCACCCTGAGTCAGGGCTCCTCTCCACATGTCGAGTGCCGCGGGACGGTGTGTCAGCCGGGCGCTGTCGAGCCTACCCCCGCCGGAACGTGCACCTTTTCGACGTGCGGTCGGTTGCCTGACCCGACTTCCGGGCCAACGGGACGCACGGCTCGAACATTCCCGGCGCCCAGGTGGCGGCCGTGACTCCAGAGTGCCCGCGAAGGACTCGCCCCGCCTCCTGAGCGGGGCCATTCCTCCGAAGCGGGACGTCCGCCAACACGGGCCCACCCCCGCGAAGGCCGAGGTATCCGCTACGTCTAGAGTGGCGTGGTACGCGCAAGTCTTTACCGGGTCATCACGCCCGGTGCTTGCTGGGTCTTATCGCGGCGCCTGCCGCTGAAGTCACTGAACCAGGGGTGTGCGTGACGGCCGTCGAATCCCGTCCTGCGGGGGTGCTCGCTACGAGCCCTAGCCACCGGCCGTTCGGGGCCCGTGTCAAGGGGTTCGTAGCCCTCACCAAGCCACGGATCATCGAACTGCTGCTCATCACCACGGTGCCGGTGATGTTCCTGGCCGAACAGGGCGTTCCCAACCTGTGGCTGGTGCTGGCCACCTGCTTCGGCGGCTACCTGTCCGCCGGCGGCGCCAACGCGCTGAACATGTACATCGACCGCGACATCGACGCGATGATGGACCGGACCTCCCAGCGCCCGCTGGTCACCGGCCTGATCTCGCCGCGCGAGGGCCTCGTCTTCGGCATCACCCTCGCCGTCGTCTCGACGCTGTGGTTCGGACTCCTCGTCAACTGGCTGTCCGCCGCGCTGTCGCTGGGCGCGCTCCTCTTCTACGTCGTCATCTACACGATGGTCCTCAAGCGGCGCACGTCGCAGAACATCGTGTGGGGCGGCATCGCGGGCTGCATGCCGGTCTTCATCGGCTGGTCCGCGGTCACCAACTCGGTCTCCTGGGCCGCCGCCGTCCTCTTCCTCGTCATATTCTTCTGGACGCCGCCGCACTACTGGCCGCTGTCGATGAAGGTCAAGGAGGACTACGCGCGGGTCGGCGTGCCGATGCTGCCCGTCATCGCCTCCAACACCGTGGTAGCCCGGCAGATCGTCATCTACAGCTGGGTGATGGTCGCCGTGTCGCTGACGCTGTGGCCGCTGGGGTACACGGGCTGGTTCTACCCGGCCGTGGCCGTGGTAACCGGCGCGTGGTGGCTCAAGGAGGCGCACGGGCTGATGGCCCGCGCCAAGGCCGGGGTGACCGGTGCCAAGCTCAAGGAGATGCGGCTCTTCCACTGGTCCATCACCTATGTGTCGCTGCTCTTCGTGGCGGTCGCGGTGGACCCCTTCCTGCGCTGAGAATCCTGGCTCGCATCTCAGGCTCGTGGATACGGGCGGGGCGGGTGGCCGAGGCCACCGGTCCCGCCCGTATCCATTTCTCGTGACACAGGCTCTTACCCGTCGGTAGCATCCTGGGCATGGCAGACACCGAGCAGGCCGACTCCCCTCAGGCCGCAGAGACCGGGCCCGACGCCGCGCCCGACGCCGGCCCCGACACCGGTTCCGACAAGGCACAGCGCCGGACGGCCGGGCACGCCAAGCGGCTCGCGAAGCAGATGACGACGTTCGCCCGGCACCACGGCGGCAGCGCCGAGGGCCAGCTCGCGCACATCGGACGCGGCGTCACCAGGGT
>NZ_JBHVHQ010000652.1:0-4946 GCF_042800135.1 Streptomyces sp. NPDC057654
GTCATCGGTGTCGTCGGCGGCGTCATCGGCGTCCGGCCCGTCCGTCCCCGCGCCCGATTCGGCCTTGGCGGCGGCGGAGGCGCGCTTCGCGCGCACCCGCTTGGCCAGGGCCTTCATCTGCGGGTCGCGTTCCTTGAGGTCGGCGACGAGCGGGGTGGCGATGAAGATCGAGGAGTACGCGCCGGCGGCGAGGCCGACGAACAGGGCGAGCGAGATGTCGTTGAGCATGCCCGCGCCGAGGAAGCCGCCGCCGATGAAGAGCAGGGCGGCGACCGGCAGCAGCGCCACGACGGTGGTGTTGATGGAGCGCACCAGGGTGCCGTTGAGGCTGCGGTTGGCGATCTCGCTGTACGTGTAGCGGCTCTGCTTGGTGATGCCGCGGGCGCTCTCCTTGAGCCCGTCGAAGACGACGACGGTGTCGTAGAGGGAGTAACCGAGAATCGTCAGCAGACCGATCACGGTGCCTGGTGTGACCTCGAACCCGACGAGCGCGTAGACGCCGACGGTGATGGAGAGGTCGTGGATCAGCGCGATCAGGGCGGCGATGGCCATGCGCCACTCGAAGGCGATGGCGAGGTAGATCACCACCAGGACCATGAAGATCCCCAGGCCCATCCACGCCTTGTTGGCGATCTGGTCGCCCCAGCTCGGGCCGATGATGTCCGTGTTGATCTTGTCGGTCGGGACGTCCAGCTTCTTGGCGAGCGCCTCCTGCGTGTGCCGGGAGTCGCTCGTGCTGAGCTCGCTGACCTGGATGCGCAGGGACTTGTTGCCGAGCTTCTGGACGATCGCGGTGTGGCCGGACGCCTCCTTGGCGGTGTCCTCGGCCTGCGCGGCCGAGACGGAGGTCGTCGGGGTGGTGAAGACGGCTCCGCCGGAGAAGTCGATGCCCATGTTCAGGCCGCGCACCGCCAGGCCCACGATGGCCGTGATGGTGATCAGGATCGAGATGCCGTACCAGATCTTCCGCTTGGCCACGAAGTCGTAGCCGACCTCGCCGCGGTAGAGCCGGGCGCCGATGCTGCCGAGTTTCGACATCTCACGCCTCCTTGGGGTCGACGGGGGCGGAGGAGCGGCGGCGGGCGGACCGCAGCGGCGGTTTCACTCCGAGGCGCTTGGGGTCCAGCCCCGACCACGGATGCCCGCTGGCGAAGAACTTGCGCCGGGCCAGGATCGTCATCAGCGGCTTCGTGAAGAGGAAGACCACCACGACGTCGAGGAGCGTGGTCAGGCCGAGCGTGAACGCGAAGCCCTGCACCTTGCCGACGGTGACGATGAAGAGCACCGCGGCGGCGAGGAAGGACACGAAGTCGGAGACCAGGATGGTGCGCCGGGCGCGCGGCCAGCCGCGCTCGACCGCCGGGCGCAGGGACCGGCCGTCGCGGATCTCGTCCCGGATGCGTTCGAAGTACACGATGAAGGAGTCGGCGGTGATGCCGATCGCCACGATGGCGCCGCAGACGGCCGGCAGGTTCAGCGCGAAGCCGATGGCCGGGCCGAGCAGGGTCATGATCGTGTAGGTGAGGACCGCGGAGACCCCGAGGCTGGCCAGGGCGACGAGCGCGAGACCGCGGTAGTAGGCGACCAGGTAGATGATCACCAGCGCGAGGCCGATGGCGCCCGCGAGCAGACCGGCGTGCAGCTGCTCGCCGCCGAGCGCCGCGGTCACGGTGGTCTCGGTGACGACGTCGAAGGAGAGCGGCAGCGCGCCGAAGGACAGCACGTTGGCGAGGTCCTGGGCGCTCTGCTGGGTGAAGCTGCCGGAGATCTCGGCCTCGCCGCCCGCGATGGACTGGCTGACCGACGGGTCGGAGACGACCTCGCCGTCGAGGACGATCGCGAACTGGTTCTGCGGCGGCTGCTGGCCCGCCAGCTTGCCGGTGACGGCCGCGAACTTCTTGGAGCCGCCGGAGGTGAACTTCAGCTGGACGATCCAGCCCTGACCGCGCTGGCTGTCGAAGACGGCGGAGGCGCCGTTGACGTCGGTGCCCTCGACGGCGACCGGGCCGAGGATCTCCTTGGCGTCGCCGTCCTTCTTGCACGCGACGATCGTGTCCTTGGGGGCGGCGTTGGCGGCCTTCTCGCGCGCCTTGGCCATGCCCTCCTTGGTGGTGCAGTCCAGCTCGGCGAGCTGCTTCTGGAGGGCGGCGGCGTCCGGGGAGCCGGGCGGCGTCTGGGACGGCTTCGGGTCCTTGCCGTCCTTGTCCTTGCCGTCCTTGCCGTCCTTGCCGTCCTTGTTGTCGTCTCCCTTGCCCGTGACCTTCGGGTCGGGGGTCGAATCGGCCTTCAGGGCGTCGGTGACGGCGCGGCCCTGCGGCTTGGACGACGTCGGGGTGCCGGTGGGCGTGGCACTGCCGGACGGGTTCGTCTTGTCGCCGCTCTTGTCCTTGTCACCCTTGTCCTTGTCGCCCTTGCCCTTCGCGCTGGGGGAAGGGCTGGTGGACGGCTGGGGGGACTTGCTGACGGGCGTGGTGCTCAGCACCGGGCGGAAGCCGAGCTGGGCGGTGGTGCCGACCTGCTGGCGGGCCTGTTTCGCGTTCGTCCCCTTGGGGATGTTCACGATGATGTGATTGGCGCCCTGCGTCTGAACCTCGGCCTCGGTGACGCCCAGACCGTTGACACGCCGGTTGATGATCCCCACGGCGGTGTTCATATTGGTCGTGTTGATGGCGTTGGGCTTGCCCGGCTGGTTCTTGGCCTCCAGCGTGAAGCTCGTACCACCGGCGAGGTCGATGCCCAACCGCGGCGTGGTGTGCCCGGAGGTGAACATTCCACCCACGAGCGCCACCATGGCGATCAGGATCAGGGCGAGGATCCGCCCCGGCCTGCCCTGGCCGCCCGGGGACCTACGGCCCTTCTTCGGTGCTGCCACCTTGTCGTATCTCCCTGTCCAACCGCCCGGCGTCGGGTGTGCGCCGGGCGGCCACGAAGTGTTGTGGGGACGTGCCCCCGCCGGAGCCTAGACCGTCAGGGAACCGCGGCGCACCGCTCGATGGGCGCTCCGCGGTTCGTCGTACGGGGCGTTACTTCGCGTCGGTGTCGCCGTCGCGCTTGCCGTCCTTCTGGGCGTCCTTCTTGGCGTCCTCGGGCTTCGCGTCGGCCGCCTGCTCGGACTTCGCGTCCTCGGCCGAGGCGCCGGTCTCCTCCGCCTTGCCCTTGCCGAGGTCGATCTTCTTCTCCTCGGCCTCGGCCGGCTCGATGTCCTCGGTCAGCGAGGAGGCGTCGTCCGGGACGACCGGGGCCTCGGCGCTGTCGGGCTCGATCCCGTGCACGATGCGGTTGTACTCCGCGTCCTCCAGGACGGCGCCGATCGAGTTCTTCGCGTAGATCGCGTGCACGCCGGGGGCGACCTCAAGGGTGACCGCGTCGTCGTGGACCTCCTTGACGGTGGCGTACATGCCCCCGATCGTGCGCACGCCGGAGCCTGGCTGCATCTGGTTCCGCATCGTGGCGGCCTGGCGCTGCTTGTTCTTCGCCGACCGGGTCATCAGGAACATGGCCCCGATGAGCACGATGAACGGGAGGAGAGTCACGAGATTCACGGGACGGGTTTCCTTCACACGACCGCCGGGGAGCGGCCTGGACTACGGGGGTGGTATGCCGCACCGAGACGGACGGCATCGGCGGAGTCTAAGCGAGTCCGCACCTATGGAACAACGCCCAGCATGGCACCGGGGTTCCTGAGCCGACCAGTCCCCGCGCCGTCAGCCGTCGAAGAGGCCGCCCTGTCCCGGCTGCCCGGAGCCGCCCGCGCCCTGCCGCGGCGGCAGCAGCCCGAGGTGCGCCCAGGCGGCGGGGGTAGCGACCCGGCCGCGGGGCGTACGGGCCAGCAGCCCCTCCCTGACCAGGAACGGTTCGGCGACCTCCTCGACCGTCTCGCGCTCCTCCCCCACCGCCACGGCGAGGGTGGACAGGCCGACCGGCCCGCCGGAGAACAGCTTGAGGAGGGCGGTGAGCACCGCGCGGTCGAGCCGGTCCAGGCCGCGGGCGTCCACCTCATACACGTCGAGGGCCTGTCCGGCGATCCCGGCGGTGATCAGTCCGTCCGCCTTGACCTGCGCGTAGTCGCGGACGCGGCGCAGCAGCCGGTTGGCGATGCGGGGCGTGCCGCGGGAGCGGCCGGCGATCTCGGCGGCCCCGTCCGGCTCGATCTCGACGTCGAGGAGGCGGGCCGAGCGGTGTATGACGCGCTCCAGCTCGGCGGGCGCGTAGAACTCCATGTGGCCGGTGAAGCCGAAGCGGTCGCGCAGCGGCGGCGGCAGCAGGCCGGCGCGGGTGGTGGCGCCGACCAGGGTGAAGGGCGGCAGTTCGAGGGGGATGGCGGTGGCGCCGGGGCCCTTGCCGACGATGACGTCGACCCGGAAGTCCTCCATGGCCATGTACAGCATCTCCTCGGCGGGCCGCGACATGCGGTGGATCTCGTCGAGGAAGAGGACCTCCCCTTCCGCGAGGGAGGAGAGGATCGCGGCGAGGTCGCCGGCGTGCTGGATGGCGGGGCCGGAGGTGATCCGGATGGGGGCGCCCATCTCGGCGGCGATGATCATCGAGAGGGTGGTCTTGCCGAGGCCGGGTGCGCCGGAGAGCAGCACGTGGTCGGCGGTGGCGCCGCGCTGCCGGGCCGCGCGCAGCACCAGGTCGAGCTGTTCGCGGACGCGCTCCTGTCCGACGAACTCGTCGAGGTCCTTGGGGCGCAGGGCTGCCTCGACGGCCTGGTCGTCGCCGTCGGCTCCGGCGGCGGCGTCCACCAGCCGCCCGCCGGGCTCGGCGTCGGGTGTGGCCGCTGCGGGCTCGTCCCAGTTCATTGGTCGGTCTCTCGGGTAGGCGGTGGCGTGCGGTTACGGCCGTCAGCGGGCCCGGTTGAGGGTCTGCAACGCGGCGCGCAGCAGCTGCGGAACAGCCGGCTGAGCGCCCTCGGCCAGGGCAGCCTCCGCCCGCGGGGCGACGGC
>NZ_JBHVHQ010000653.1:0-4942 GCF_042800135.1 Streptomyces sp. NPDC057654
GTACAGGCGTTGGCGCCGCCGGAGTTGAGGACGACGGCGGTGACCCGGCCGCCCTTGAGGACCTGTTGGGACCAGAGGACGGGGGCGGCCTTGACGCGGTTGGAGGTGAAGACGCCCGCGGCGGCGGCACGCGGACCGGTGTTGACGACGAGCGCCAGGTCCGGGTTGCCGTTCTCCTTGATCCCGGCGGCGATGCCCGCCGCCGTGAATCCCTTCGGTGCCGTGACGCTCACTGCTTCTCCTCGTGTGATGCCGTGGTGGGTGTGGGGCGGGCGCCGCCAGTACTGCCCGTGCAGCCTGTTCTGCCCATGCCGCCTGTGCCGCCTGTGCCGCCTGTGCCGCCGCTCACGGTGCGATGCCGGCCGTGGTCAGGCCGAGCTCCTCGGGGAGGCCGAGGGCGACGTTCATGCTCTGCACCGCGCCGCCGGCGGTGCCCTTGGCGAGGTTGTCGATGGCGCTGATCACGACGATGCGACCGGCCGCCGCGTCGTACGCGACCTGGATCAGTGCGGCGTTGGAGCCGTACACGGCGGCGGTGGCGGGCCACTGTCCCTCGGGCAGGAGCGTCGCGAACGGCTCGTCCTGGAGGGCCTTCTCGTAGGCGGCCCGTACGGTCTCGGCGGTGACGCCCGGCTTGGCCTTCGCGCTGCACGTGGCGAGGATGCCGCGGGGCATGGGGGCGAGGGTCGGGGTGAAGGAGACGGTGACGGGCTCGCCCGCGGCGGCCGACAGGTTCTGGATCATCTCGGGGGTGTGGCGGTGGCCGCCCCCGACCCCGTACGGGCTCATGGAGCCCATGACCTCGCTGCCGAGCAGGTGCGGCTTGGCGGCCTTGCCCGCGCCGGAGGTCCCGGACGCGGCGACGATCACGGCCTCGGGCTCGGCGAGCCCGGCCGCGTAGGCGGGGAAGAGCGCGAGCGAGACGGCGGTCGGATAGCAGCCGGGCACGGCCACGCGCCGGGCCCCGCGCAGCGCGTCCCGCGCGCCGGGCAGCTCCGGGAGCCCGTACGGCCAGGTGCCCGCGTGCGGCGAGCCGTAGAACTTCTCCCAGTCCCCCGCGTCCGCCAGCCGGAAGTCGGCGCCGCAGTCGACGACCAGCACGTCGTCGCCGAGCTCGGCGGCGACGGCGGCGGACTGCCCGTGCGGCAGCGCGAGGAAGACGACATCGTGCCCGGCGAGGGCGCTGGTGACGGTCGGCTCCAGTTCACGGCCGGCGAGCGGCAGCAGATGCGGTTGCAGCGCCCCGAGGCGCTGCCCCGCGTTGGAGTTCCCGGTCAGCGCGCCGATCCCGGCGGCCCCGACCTCGGGGTGCCCGAGCAGCAGGCGCAGGATCTCCCCTCCCGCATACCCACTCGCCCCGGCCACCGCCGCACGTACCGCCATCGGAAATCCTCCTCGTTGATGGCATGACTATACGTAGCTCGGCAGTGTTATGCAACGGCGGGCCTGGCGGGGCCGGGGGCGACGGAGCGACGGCGGGCCGAGGCCCAGCCGGTCACCGAACGCTCATATTCAGAAGGATTGTCAACTGGCCCTCGGATGATCACAGTTGTTCGTGATCTTGTGCATTGACCCACAGCGACGGAGGTTTTCTCCTGTGCGTTTCTTTCCCCTGCCCAGCGAATCCGGCCGCAGGCGGCCGGCCATACCACTGGTCGCCGTCGGGGTCGTCGCCGCCTCATTGGGGGCGGTGTCGGCCGCACCGTCCGCCGCGTCCGCGGACGGCCGAATCGCCCAGGCCGCCCGAACCGGAAAAGCCTCGGCAGCCGGGGAACAGCTCGACTGGAATCCCTGCGTGAAAGTGGCAAAGGACTGGGACAAGAGCGACACCAAAACCGAATGCGCGATGCTGACGGTGCCCATGGACTACGCCGAACCGCAGGGCCGCAAGATCAAGATCGCGGTGAGCAGACTCAAGGCCGCGGACCCGGCCAAACGCCGTGGCTCGCTGTTCTACAGCCCCGGCGGCCCCGGCCTGTTCAATCTGTACGCACCGCAGAGTTTCGCGGAGGGCGGGCTCGGCACGCTGGCCACCGATCACGACGTGATCGGGTTCGACCCCCGAGGGGTGGGCTACAGCGAGAAGAAGGACTGCGAGAGCGCCGAGTACCCGGGAGAGCCGGCCGACGCGACCCCGAAGGAGCGGGCGAAGATCGCCTACGACTACTGGGCCGAGGAGGACAAGCGGTGCGCGGCTCTCGATCCCGCCTTCGCCCGGCAGTTGACCACCGCGAACATCGCACGTGACGTGGACCGTATCCGGGCGGCGCTCGGTGAAAAGAAGATCAGTTTTTTCGGGGTCTCCTACGGCACCGCGGTGGGCGCGAACTACAGGTCGATGTTCGACGACCGGGTGAGCAGGATGTGGCTGGAATCGGTGATGCCGCCGAAGATGGACTTCGACGCGATGAACGCCTCGCTGGACGCGCTGTCCGAGAACAACTTCGGCGAGTTCGCCCAGTGGCTGTCCCGGCACGACGTCGAATACCACTTCGGCACGACCGCCGACGCGGTCCGGCACACCCTTTTCGACCTGCGCGACCAGCTCACACAGAAGCCCCGGAAGGTTGACGAGGGAACGGTGCTGGACGGCGAATGGGTCACCGGCCGGCTGGGCGGAGGCCCCGGTCAGTGGGTCGAGAGCGCACGGGACCTCGCGACCGTACGCGAAGGCGGCATCCCGCACTCGGCGCGGCCCACAGCGAAGTCCGCCTGGGCGGCCCGGCGCCCCTCGGCCAGGGTGTTCGGCTTCGAGGACCCGCACGGAGGATTCAACAACCTCCAGTACGACGCGGTCATGTGCAACGACGGGGCCGGTGGCCGCGACTTCGAGAAGGTGTGGGCCGACAAGAAGGCCCGCGAGCAGACCTACCCCGCGACCGGCGGCAGCCTTGAGTTCGGGAAATACTGCGCGGGCTGGCCGTGGCCGGCACAGCAGTGGAAGCCGGTGAAGGGCAAGAGCCCGCTCCAGATATCCGGCCACACCGGCGAGGACACGACGCCGTACGACTGGGCGGTGGACCTGAAGAACGCCATCGGCGGCACTCTCCTGACGATCGAGGACAACCAGCACGCCTCCTTGAGCAGGGTCCCCGAATGCGCCGCGAAAGCCGTCGACTTCTTCCGTACGGGCCACACCTCGGGGGGCGTCTGCCCGGGCGCCCAATGACCCCGCCCCTTCCCGCCGCTCCCCCCTTGAACGTCCCCCTTCAAACGTCCCCCTTCAACAGAGGTGAGATACGTATGTCCCCGCGTACGTTCCGGAGAATCGGCGCGGCGTTCGGTGCCGCCTTGTTCGGCCTGCTGCTGGCGGCGCCGACGGCGCATGCCGCGCCCGCGGACTTCTCCGGCGCGGTCAGCGTGGGCGGCTGTTCGGGATCGCTGGTGCGGATGCCCGGCTCCGCGGACGGCGACAAGGCCTTCGTCCTGACCAACGGACACTGCTACGAGGGCGCGTGGCCCGTCCCGGACGAGGCGCTCGTGAACCAGCCGTCCCACCGCGTCTTCGACCTCCTCGACGGCAAGGGCCGGCCCGCGGCGACCCTGAGGACCGCGAAGGCGGCCTACGTGACCATGACCGGCACCGACGTCTCGCTGTACCAACTCGACCTGAGTTACCGGCAGCTGAAGGAGAAGTACGGCATCAGCCCGCTCACCGTTTCGGCGAAGCGTCCCGCGGCGGGCACGGACATCCAGGTGGTATCCGGAGGCTTGAAGAAGATCTTCACGTGCGGCATCGACCAGCACGTCTACCGCGTGCTGGAGGCGGGGTACATGACCAAGGACGTCCTGCGCTACACCTCGGCGTGCGACACCGGCCCCGGCACGTCCGGTTCCCCGGTCGTCGACAAGGCGAGCGGAGAGGTCGTCGCGATCAACAACACCAGCAACCGCGACGGCGGCCAGTGCACGGAGAACAACCCGTGCGAGATGGACCGCGACGGCGTCATATCGGTGCACAAGGGCACCGCCTACGGCACCGAGACCTACTGGCTCACCACCTGCGTCGAACCCGGCAACACGCTCGCCCTCGACAAGCCCGGCTGCCTGCTGCCGAGGCCGGACGACCGGATCACCGTGAAGTGACGGCAGCGGCGGAAGCGGCGACGTAGGCCGGTCCGTACGAACCCGCGACGCCCGCACCGGAACGTCTCGTCACATCACGTCATACGAGCACTGCCCGCGGCCTCCTCGTACAGGCCGCGGGCAGTGCCGATCCAGGGCCCCGACACCCTGGCGAACCAGCCCGACCCGCGACCGAGTCGATACGCGCGCCGCGACACGCCAACGCTCAACGCGGGCCGCGCCGGCTCCGGTAGGCGGCGACGCTGGCCCGGTGGGCGCAGGTTCGGGTGCAGTACTGCTTCGAGCCGTTGCGCGAGAGGTCCACGAAGGTGGCCCGGCAGGTCGGCCCGGCGCATACGCCGAGGCGAGCGGGGCCGAGCGTGGCGATCACGGAGGCCAGTGCGCTGAGCATCGTCGCGGCGAGGTGCGCCGAGCGGCGGTCGGCGTCGGAGGTCACCTCGGTCCACCAGCGGCCGTCCTCGTGGCGCAGCACCGGGGTGGCGCGGCTGCGGCGCAGACCGTCGTTGATCAGAGCCGCGGCTTCGACCGCGTCCGTGTTCGCCCGTTCGAGCACCGCACGCACCGTCTCGCGCAACGCGCGGACTTCCGCCAGGTCGGCGCGGGTGAGATGCCGCGGACCGGCCCCTTGGTTCGCGGCCGGACTCGGAGGCTCGGCCGCGGGATGGCCGTCGAGGAAGTCCCGGAGCTGCTCCACGGTCTCCAGCGCGTCCTCCCCCTTGACCGGCATCAAGGTGTTGGCGAGGTCGACGGCCGTCTGGACCACCCCCGGGCTGTGACACGCATCCTGCATTTGACGTATCTCCTCTCTGCTCCTTAGCGTTACACCCAAAGGAGCTTTCACATGTCACAACATACC